>JAEZKX010000172.1 GCA_023436025.1 Pseudomonadota bacterium
GGCGCCGCCTGCCGCCGCCAGGCCGCCGGTGAGCCAGCGGCGCCGGATCGTGTCAGGACCTGGCATGGCTGGGTGCGCAGCGCGTGCCCTGGTTGCGGCGGACGATGTCGCCGTCGGCCGCGTCGGTACGGCCGTCGAACAGGAAGTCGTAGACGCTCGACAGGCCCCAGGTGCGCGCGATGCGTTCCCAGTTGGACAGGTCCTCGCCGTCGACCACGCCGTCGCGGTTGCCGTCGCCCGGGCAGGGCGGCTCGGAGGCGAGCATCTGCGCCAGCTGCGCCTGCAGCCGTTCGTAGGCCGCCTGCGCGTCGGGCGCGAGCGGCGAGCGCAGCAGGTCGTGCTGCGGGTCGTCCAGCAGCGGCGCCGGCACGGCCTGGTCGACGCGGAAGAACTCCTCGGCCACTTCCTCGCTGCAGCTGTCCGCGGCGACGTCGTAGCGCTCGGTGGTGTTGCGCACCAGCTTGAAGTCCGCGTCGCGCAGTGCCGTGGACACGCGCGGCAGGATCGTGTAGGGCGCGCTGCCCGCCTTGTGCCGCGCCTGGTTGACGGCGCAGCAACTGCCGTAGCCGGCGCCGCCGTTGGGGACCACGGCCGCATCGGTGTAGCCCTTGCCCCACCACACGCCGTTGTTGTCCTCGCACACGCTCTTGGACACCGGGATCTGCGTGCAGCTCGAGCCGCCGATCACGCACGGGCCGTTGCGCCCGCCGTTGGCCTGCATGTTGGAGCCGGACATCGAGAAGTTGATGGTGCGCAGGCTCGGCTGCCCCGGCTGCGTGAGGTAGGGCAGCAGGCCCACCGAGTCCAGCGTGCGCGGCACCGCCCGGTGCACGTCGATGCCGGCCAGTTCGCCGAAGAACTGGAACAGGTCGACGGCGTTGACCATGTGCTCCACCGCGCGACCCGGCGCGGCCACCTGCGGCCCCGCGACGATCAGCGGAACCCAGGCGCCGGTCTGGTAGGCCGTGCCCTTGGCGCGCTGGCTGTTGAACGGCAGCTTCACCGCCGGGCCCAGCGAGCCGTTGTCGCCGACGATCACGATCACCGTGTTGGCCGCTCGCGGGTCGTAGCGCAGTCGGCCGGCGGCGTCGCGGCTGGCCAGCCCCGTCTCCACCAGGATGCGGCCGAACTCGGTGTCCATCGCCTCCGTCATCTGGTCCTGGATGGCGCGCCCGTGCAAGGGGTTGGCGCAGTCCAGCACGTTGCCCGACAGGCGCGGGCTGCTTTGCGGCGTCAGCCGCTTGGGCGCGAACTGCCACGGCGTGTGGGCGGCCGAGAAGCTCACGGTTGCCATCCACGGCTGGCCCGGCGGGCGGGTGCGGATCCAGTCGATGGCGGCGTCGGCTTCGAGCGTGGTGCGGTAGCCGCGCGCGCGCGGGTCGGTGAGCGGCAGTTCCTGCGCGCGGCCGTCCTTCACGATCACGAGCGGCGACACGTAGTAGCCGTTCTCGCGCCCGAAGTCGAGGTCGACGCCGGCGGGCAGCGCCTGCCCGCAAGCGTGGCGGTCGACGAACAGGCCGCCGCGCGCCAGGCATTGCAGCCCGTTGCTGTCCTCTTGCGGTTGCGCCGGGGGCAGGTCCTCGCAGCGGCCGTCGGCGAAGTGGCAGGAACCCGGCAGGTGGTGCGCGTAGAAGCCGCAGCTGTGGCTGCGTGCGTTCGCCGGATCGAGCCCGCCGGCCGTGGTGTCGATGGAGCCCGGCAGGCCGCTGAGCCAGCCGTGGAAATGGTCCCAGCCCAGTGCCGCCGGCGCGGTGGGGCCGGCCTCGTTGTGTTCGGGGCCGCCGAGGTGGTATTTGCCGAACAACCCGCTCTGGTAGCCGGCCGGCCGCAGCAGCTTCGGCACGGTGACTTCGTAGGGGGAGAGGTGGGAATTGGCCAGGTCGTCGGGCCCGATGGCCTGGTGGATGCCGGTGCGGAAGGGGTAGCGGCCGGCGAAGAAGGCGGCGCGTCCCGGCGAGCATTCGGGCATCGACCAGGTATTGCGAAAGCGCACGCCGGCCGCGGCGACGGCCTCGATGTTGGGCATGGGCGGCGGCGTCGCCCCCCCATAGCCGAATGCCGCCACCTGGTCGATGCCGACATCGTCCATCACCACGAACAGGATGTTGGGCCGCGCAGGGTCGGCGCTGCCCGGGCCGGCCCCGGTGCCGCCGCCGCCCCCGCAGGCGGACAGCACGACGGCGAGCGCAGGCGCAAGCAGGGCGAGGAAGGAGGTTCGGTGGGACATCGGTGGGATCCTCAGGGAGCGGCGCGGCCGCAGCGCCGCCCCAGGTTGCGTTCGATCGTGGCGCGGTCCGCGGTGTCGGCGTTGCGCACGGCGCGCTCGGCAGGATGTCCATGGGCTCGCCGCCTTGCGCCTGCAGGTGCGCGATTGTGGGAGCCGCCGCAGGCGGCGAGCAGCAACAGCCCCGCCATGGCGAAGCCCTGGGCCACACTGCGCGGACCATGCGTCATCCCCACCCTCCTGCATCGTTGTGCGCCGCGGGTGCCCGCAGCGCGCGCATGTTCCCGCGCCCGCCGCCGCGTGGGAATACCATGGCCATGGTAGGAGCCGCCGGCTGGCGGCCCGCGTGCAGGGATCAGGCCTGTTGCGGCAGCCGCAGCGGCAGGCTGAGGACGAGGCGCGCGCCCCCCGACTCCCAGGCTTCGATCGCCACCGCGCCCCCGAGCTGCGCCGCGCGCCGGCGCATGTTGTCCAGGCCGCGGCCGCCCGGCTGCGAGGCGAAGGGCGCGCCGTCGTTGGTGACCACGATGCGCGCGCCATCGGCGCCCTCGGGCTCGCCGACGATCGCGATGCGCGCCGCCTGGCCGTGCCGGATGGCGTTGGTGACGGCTTCCTGCACGATGCGCAGCACGTTGAGCACGTGCGCGGGCGTCACGCCCGACACTTCCGGCAGCCGCGCGATCGACCATTCCAGTTCGATGTCGAGGCGCCGCAGCTGGCGCCCGAGGCGCGCGCGGAAATCCGCCAGGGCCACCGGCAGTTCGCGGTCGCCGATGTCCAGCGAGTGGATCACCAGGCGGAGGTCGTCGAGCGCCTCGCGCGCGGTGCGCTTGATCGCCGCGGCCTGCTCGCGCTCGGCCAGGGCGACGATGGACGCCAGGTGGCCGCTGAGGCCGTCATGCAGGTCGGCGGTGAGACGCTGGCGCTCCTCGAGGCGCACGCGCTGCGCGGCCTCGGCGCGCTCTTCCGCGTGCAGGCGCGCCAGCTCCTGCTCGCGTTGGTCCAGCCGCTGCACCAGGTTCGCGTTGGCCTCGTCCAGGTGCCGCAGGCTCAGGCCGAGGCGGCGCATCAGGATCACCGAGATGCCGACCACGATCAGCGGCCGGTAGTACATCGCGAGGAACACGGGGCCATCGAGCAGGCGCGCCGCGACCGCCGCGTCGTGCACGCCCGCCGCGGCCACGAGCGCCAGCGGCAGCAGCAGCAACTGGGCTTCCTGCAGGCGCCCGCGCCATGCGCCCCAGGCCGCCAGGGCCGCGGTGGCCGCCACCGACAGCACCTGCAGCGGCGCCCCCAGCAGCAGCACCAGCCGGAAGGCGGGTACGAGGCCGGTGGCGATGAGCAGGATGCCCGCGGCGGGCACCGCCACGGTGGCCACCTGCAGCAGGCGCGGCGGCCGGATGCCGCAGATCAGCAGCACCACCACGGGCAACGCGAGCGTGCCGCCGGTGCTGACGAGGAAGGCGTAGGGCAGCAGTTCGGGGATGCGCGGATGCAGGTCGACGAACAGCCCCGCGAAGCCGCCCATGCTGAGAACCAGCATCACGAGCAGCCACTGGAAGAGCGGCTCGCATCGGCGGTACAGGCAGGCGATGAGCAGTGCCACGCCCATCAGCAGCTGCGCCGCCAGCACCATCATGCGCAGGTGCTCCAGCAGGAACAGCCGCTGGCGGTAGTGCGGCCCCAGCTGTTCGGCCGTGCCGATGTAGGCTTCGGAGAGGTAGCCGGGCATCACGCCGACCGTGGTGACGCGCACCTCCACCGTGTTGCTTCCCATGGCCAGCCGGTCCGGCGGCAGCACCACCAGCGCCGAGGTGCCCGACGTGACGCCGATCATCCGCGCCCGGTTGCCCGTGTCGGCCAGCGGGTGGCCGCCGACGGACACGACGGCGCGCTGCGCCAGGACAGGCAGGAACAGGAGCAGCGGCTGCTGCGGCGCGCGCGCCAGCGTGAAGTCGAGTTGGTACACGCGTTCGGCTGCGCCGCGCGGCCACGCGTGCGGCAGGGCCTGTTCCACTCCGGGCCCGCCGGCTGGCGCCAGGCGGGCGCGGTCGATGCGCAGTGCTCCCTCGGGCCGCGGCAGCTCCAGCCAATAGGGCGCGGTGGCCGCCGCCAGCAGCAGCACGGCCAGCACCAGCCACGCGAGCCGCCGCATCACAGGCGGATCAGTCCCAGCCGCGACGCCTCGAACACGGCTTCCGACCGGTTGTTCGCTTCCAGCTTGCGGTAGATGTTCTTCACGTGCACCGGCACCGTCTGGCGCGAGATGCCCAGCTGCTGCGCCAGTTCCGCGTAGGTGAAGCCCTTGGCGATGCCCCACAGGATCTCGGTCTCGCGTGCGGTGAGGGCGGCGGCCAGCGGCCGTGGCGCGGACGGCGGCGCGTTGAGCCGGCGCACGATGACGCGCGCGATCGACGACGAGATCGGCGAGCGGCCGGCCCGCAGTTCCTCGATGGCTTCCAGCAGCTCGATCGAATCGGCGTCCTTCAGCAGGTAGCCGGCGGCGCCGGCCTCGATCGCCTCGAGCACCGAGCGGTCGTCGGCCAGCACCGAGATCACCATGGCCTCCGCCTGCGGATTGCAGGTGCGCAAGGTGCGGATCGCCTGCGTGCCGTGGCCGTCGGGCAGGCGCAGGTCGGTGATCAGCAGGTCGACCGCGGCGGCACGCAGGTGCGGCAGCGCCTCGGCGAGCGTCGCGCACGCCGCCACCAGGCGGCCGCCCTGCCACTCCTGCAGGAGGGCCACGAAGCGCTGGCGCAGCGGCTCGTCGTCCTCCAGCAGCAGCACCCGGCATGCCGCCACTTCACCATCCTGCTTCTGCATCCCCTTGCGTCCTCGCTCCTGCGGCTGCTGCCGCCTGCCAGTGTGGCATGGCAGCGGCGGCGGCCGAATACCGTGTTCATGGTAGCGGGTGGCGCAGCGCTACCCGCGCGGCTTGCGGGGCCCGTCTCTCTGCCGCCTCCAGGCTTCTAGCGTTCGTCGTGCAGCACGCCGTTGATCTCGGCCCCGAAGATCAGGGTGGCGCCGCTCACGTACAGGAAGACCAGGGTGGCGACCACGCCGGCGAAGCCGCCATAGAGCAGGGCCAGCTTGCCGGCGCTGCGGAAGACGTGCGACAGCGTCGCCGCCGCCGCCACCCACAGCGCGGCGCCCACCAAGGCGCCCGGCAGGACGGTTGCCAGGCGCTGCCGGATGTCGGGCAGCCAGCCGTAGAGCACCGCGAAGACGACGGTCAGCACCAGGTAGGCGGTGCCGTAGCGGATGCCGTAATGCAGCCAGATGGTGTCGGTGCCGTCGCCGCGGCTCGCCTCCACCCACTGCCACACGTAGGGCATGATCACCACCGAGCTGAAGGCGGCCAGCAGGGCGGAACCCGTGACCACGGTGAACAGGGTGACCTTGATGCGCGCCTTCCAGAACGGCATTCCACGCTCGATGCCGTAGGCCCGGTTGAGCGCGGAGCGGATTGCCTGCATGCCCGATGACGCGGTCCACAGCGTGGCCACGAAGCCGATGGCCAGCAGCGCCTGGCTGCGCTGTGCCAGCACCTCGTCGATGACCGGCTGCAGCGCGTCGCGCACCAGCTGCGGCGCGTAGTCGACGATGCGTGCGGCCAGCGCCGCGGCGTCGCCCGGGCGGCCGATGAAGCCGGCCGAAGCCGACAGCAGGATCAGCAGCGGAAACATCGCCAGCACCGACGAGAACGCCAGGCTGCCGGCCTGGTTGGCGCTCTGGTGCAGGATGTAGTTGCGCACGGCCAGGCCCAGCACGCGCATGCCCGGCACGCGCCCCGCCGTGGCGCGGATGAAGCGCCAGGCCAGGCGCAGCC
>JAEZKX010000202.1 GCA_023436025.1 Pseudomonadota bacterium
GTCTCCTGGATCGCGGAGGCGACCACCATGCGGAACTGCTTGAGGTCGACCGGCTTGGTCAGGTAGTCGAAGGCGCCGGACTTGAGGGCCTCGACCGCGTTCTCGGCGGAGCCGTAGGCGGTCATGACCACGCAGCGCTCGGGCCGCTGCTGGCCGGCCATGCGCTGCAGCAGGTCCAGGCCGAGGCCGTCGGGCAGGCGCATGTCGGTGATCACCGCGTCGAAGCGGCGCTGCTCCAGCAGCTGCCAGGCCTCGGCCAATGTGCCCGCGGCCTCGACCCGGTAGCCCTCGCGCAGAAGGGTGAGTTCGTACAGGGTGCGCAGGTCCGGCTCGTCGTCGACGACGAGGACCTGGGCAGCGGAGGCGGGGGCGGGCATCAGGCGTCTATTGTGTCAAACGGATGGGCGCCCGGCACCACCGGCATGCGCGTGCGGAACACGGTGGTGAATTCGTTGCCGTCGCGGCCGCTGCCGTCGGGCGCCGGCGCGCGCGCATAGCCGATGGTGGCGCCGTAACGGCCGCACAGCTCGCGGCAGATGTACAGGCCCAGGCCGCTGGAGCGGCTCTCGGAGGAGAAGAACGGCTCGAACAGGTGGCGCTGCACGCTGGCGTCCAAGGGCTTGCCGTCGCTCCACACCCGCAAGCGGGCCTGCTGGCCGGCCACGTGCGTCATCACCACGATGGCGCCGCTGGCGCCACTGGCGTAGCGCAGTGCGTTGTCCAGCAGGTTCACCAGGATGCGGCGCAGGTGCTCGCCGTCGAATGCCGCCCAGGCGGTGCCGGCGCCCAGCTGCAGGCGCAGCCGCGCGCCGGCGTCGTTCTGGCGGGCCCACTCGCGCGCCAGCGGCTCCACCGTGGCGTCCAGTTCGAGCCAGTCGGTGGCGGGCTGCTGCACCCGCGCCAGGTTCAGGATCTCCTCGACGATCTGCGACAGCCGCTGCGCGTTCTTGCCCACCAGCGCGGCCAGCTGCTGCTGCGCCGGGTCGGTGAGCTCCTCGGCCAGCAGGCTGTTGGCCTGGGCGATGGCCGCCAACGGATTGCGGATCTCGTGCGCCACCGCCGCCGACATCCGGCCCATGGAGGCCAGCTTCTCGGTGCGCAGGCGCGCCTCGGCCTCGCGCAGGTCGGTCAGGAACATTACGCACAAGGCGTCGGCATGCGGGTCCTGCGGCGGCGTCAGCCGGGTGCGCACCCGCAGGTGGAGGCGCTCGCCCGGGGCGAGCTCCAGTGCGAGTTCGTCGGCCTGCGCCTCCTTTTCGGTGAAGGTGCGCTGCGCCAGCGCCGCCAGTGGCTGCCAGCCCGGCCGCGAAATCAGCGCGAGCGAGGCCGGCGCCTCGCGCGCCTGCCAGCCGAGCAACTGGCGCGCCGCGGGATTGGCGGCGTGGATGCGCCAGTCGGCGCCCACCACCAGCACGCCCTCGGACAGGGCCTCGATCACCACCACGTTGACCTGGGCCTGCGTGCGGATGGCCGAGCGGCTGCGCCGCGCCGCGAGTTCCTCGCGCGCCAGCCGGGCGGCCAGCTGGTTGGCCAGGATGGCGACGGCGAAGTAGCCGCCGCCGGTGAGGCCGGCCTGCACCAGCGGCTGCGCCTGCTCGTGCAGCTGCAGCAGGGCGACCCAGGCGTCCAGCAGCAGCAGTAGGGTGACGGCGGCGGCGGTGGCCACCCCGAGCAGCGCCGAGCCCAGCACCGCGCCGGTCAGCACCGGCAGCGCGTACAGCGGCGAGTAGTTGAGGCCGGCGGTGTGCATGAAGTGCAGCGCCGAAAAGGCGAGCAGGTCGATGCCGATGGTCGAGACCCACTGCGGGTCGAAGGTGCGGCCGGGGAAGGCCGGCCGGCTGGTGAAGCGCACCGCCAGCGACGCCCCCAGGTAGGTCGCGCACAAAACCAGCTGCCAGGTGCTGACCGTGGCCAGGCCCAGCAGCTTCATGGTCGCCAGCAGCGCCAGCAGAACCACCGCGATGCCGATGCGCGCGGCCATGAATCCCAGCCACAGCCGATGGAAGGTGGAGATCGCGGGTTCCGGCCGGGGCGGTGCGTCCCAGGTCGAGAACTCCGAGTGGACGAAGGCCACCTAGCGGTCCCCGAGCAGGCGGTGTTCCTGGCTGCAGTACATCAGGCCCCCGGCGCCGCGCACGGCTTCCGAGCGCGGCAGGTGCAGCGCGCAGACAGGGCAGCTGACCATCTCCTGCTTGACCGGTGGGGGAGCCGCGGGCCGGGGCGGCGGCGCGGCGGCGTCGCGTTCGCGGCGCTCGGCCTCGCGAGCGTTGCGCCACACCATGTAGGCGACCAGGAGGACGGCCAGGACCAGCAGGTATTTCATCATGCGTGCGCTCCGCGCCCCAGCACCACTTCGAAGACGAAGCGCGAGCCCACGTAGGCCAGCAGCAGCAGCGCCGAGCCCATGTAGATCACCCGCACCGCCCGCCGCCCGCGCCAGCCGAAGCGCGCGCGTCCCAGCAGCAGGGTGGCGAAGGCGCACCAGGCCAGCACGGAGAAAACGGTCTTGTGGTCCCAGCGCCAGGCGCGCCCGTAGAGGGTTTCGGAGAACAGCACGCCGGCCAGCAGCGTGGCCGACAGCAGCACGAAGCCGGCACCGGCGAAGCGGAATGTCAGGCGTTCCAGCGTGAGCAGCGGCACGCCCGACTGCGGCTCGCCAGCCTGGCGGATGCTGCGTTCGGCGCGCGTCATCAGCCAGGCGTGCACCACGGCGGCGGCGAACAGGCCATAGGAGGCGATGCCCAGGGCCAGGTGCAGCGGCAGCCACGGCGAGGCCGCCACGTGCAGCGGCGTGCCCGGGAACACCAGGGGCAGCAGCACCGCCGCGGCGCCGAAGCCCGCCAGCGCCCAGCGCGCGCGCAGTTGGGGAAACAACTGCGTCTCCACCGCATAGACGGTCAGCACCAGCCAGGCGGTGATCGACATGGCCGGGGCGAAGCCGAAACGCGGCGTGTCGCCCGCCAGGCCCCAGGCGAGGGCGGCGCCGTGCAGCACCCAGGCCAGCGCCAACGCCTTGCGCGCCGTGGCCTCGCTCAGCCGCGTCGCGCCGGCGGCGGGCACCGCGTAGGCGGTGGCCGCGGCCAGGGCCAGCACCACGCTGGCCGGGGAGGCACTGGATAAAATCATGGTTCCAGTTTAGTCTCCTTGCCCACGCTGGCTCTGCCGCGTGTGGCGCAACCCCCACTCCCCCATGGCCTCCGCCCTCTCCGACAAACTCTCCCGGCTCGTCAAGCAGATGCGGGGGCAGGCCCGCATCACCGAGGACAACGTGCAGGAGATGCTGCGCGAAGTCCGCATGGCCCTGCTCGAGGCCGACGTGGCCCTGCCCGTGGTGCGCGACTTCATCGCCCGCGTCAAGGACAAGGCGCTGGGGCAGGAGGTGGTGGGCTCGCTCAATCCCGGTCAGGCGCTGGTGGGCATCGTCCACCGCGAACTGGTGGCCACCATGGGCGAGGGCATCAGCGACATCAACCTGGCCGCGCAACCGCCGGCGGTGATCCTCATGGCCGGCCTGCAGGGCGCGGGCAAGACCACCACCACGGCCAAGCTGGCCAAGCACCTGATCGACAAGCGCAAGAAGAAGGTGCTGACGGTGTCGGGCGACGTCTACCGCCCGGCCGCCATCGAGCAGCTGAAGACCGTGACCAGGCAGGCCGGCGCCGAGTGGTTCCCCAGCTCGCCCGACCAGAAGCCGGTGGACATCGCCCGGGCGGCGGTGGATCACGCGCGCCGCAACTACTTCGACGTGCTGCTGGTCGACACCGCCGGCCGGCTCGCCATCGATGAAGCCCTGATGCGCGAGATCAAGGACCTGCATGCCACGCTCAGGCCGGTGGAGACGCTGTTCGTGGTCGATGCCATGCAGGGCCAGGATGCGGTCAACACCGCCAAGGCATTCAAGGAAGCGCTGCCCCTGACCGGCATCGTGCTGACCAAGCTCGACGGCGACTCGCGCGGCGGCGCCGCGCTGTCGGTGCGGCAGATCACCGGCGCGCCGATCAAGTTCGCCGGCGTGAGCGAGAAGATCGACGGCCTGGAGGTGTTCGACGCCGAGCGCCATGCCGGCCGCATCCTGGGCATGGGCGACATCGTCGCCCTGGTCGAGCAGGTGCAGGCCGGCGTCGACGTCGAGGCCGCCCAGAAGCTGGCCGCCAAGGTCAAGAGCGGCGAGGGCTTCGACCTCAACGACTTCCTGATGCAGCTGCAGCAGATGAAGAGCATGGGCGGCCTGTCGACGCTGATGGACAAGATGCCGGCCCAGGTGCAGGCCAAGGCCGGCCAGGTCGACATGGAGAAGGCCGAGCGCGACGTCCGCCGCAAGGAGGGCATCATCTGCGCGATGACGCCGGCCGAGCGCCGCAAGCCCGAGATCATCAAGGCCACCCGCAAGCGCCGCATCGCCGCCGGCGCCGGCGTGCAGGTGCAGGAGGTCAACCGCCTGCTCAACGAGTTCGAGCAGATGCAGACCATGATGAAGAAGATGAGGGGCGGCGGCATGATGAAGCTCATGAAGCGCCTGGGCGGCGGCAAGGGCGGGATGCCGAAGCTGCCGTTCTGACCCTCGTAGGGGGTGCTCGCGCAGCGAGCGCACCGCGGCGGCCGTCAGAATCGGACAGCCGGACGCAAAAGTCGCGAAGGTTCCGCAAAGGTCGCAAAAGGACTTCCACTTTCTACTGGATGTTCTTTTGCGAGTTTTGCGTAACCTTCGCGACTTTTGCGTCCGGCTGCCCGCATTCGGCGGCTCCTATACTGGGCAGATGAACCTCGTCGACTCCTTCGCCGACACCGCCCGCTTCGTCGCCTTGCGCCGCGACATCCACATGCACCCGGAACTCGGTTTCGAGGAGCATCGCACTGCGGGCATCGTCGCCGGGCTGCTGCGCGAATGGGGCATCGAGGTCCACGAGGGCGTCGCCGGCACCGGCGTGGTCGGCGTCCTGAAGTGCGGCGACGGCCGGCGCAGCATCGGCTTGCGCGCCGACCTCGACGCCCTGCCGCTGCAGGAGGAGAACCGCTTCGCGCACCGTTCGCGCCACGACGGCCGCATGCATGCCTGCGGCCACGACGGCCACACCACCATGCTGCTGGCCGCGGCCTGGCACCTGGCGCGGGCCCGCGACTTCAGCGGCACGGTCAACTTCATCTTCCAGCCGGCCGAGGAGATGGGCAAGGCCGGCGCCCTGAAGATGATCGAGGACGGCCTGTTCGAGCGCTTCCCCTGCGAGGCGGTGTTCGCCCTGCACAACTTCGCGCTGCCCGACGTCGGCAGCTTCGCGCTGAACCACGGCGCGCTCATGGCCTCGAGCAACACCTGGCGCGTGACCATGCACGGCCGCGGCACCCACGCCTCGCTGCCGCACACCGGCGTCGACCCGGTGGGCGCGGTCATCGACCTCGGCCAGCAGCTGCAGGCCCTGGTGCCGCGCGTCATCAACTCCGAGGAGCGGGCGCTGCTGGCGGTGACGCAGATCCAGGGCTCGGGCGCGCCCAACGTGATCCCCGACGAAGCCTGGGTGGGCGGCACGGCGCGCACCTTCTCCACCGACGCCACCGACCGGATCGAGGCCGGCCTGAGGCGCCTGGCCGAGGGCGTCGCGCAGGCGCACGGCTGCCGCGCCGAGATCGCCTTCCGCCGCGCCTCGCCGCCGGTGGTCAACCACGAGAAGGAAGCCCGCTTCGCCGCCGAGGTGATGCGGGAGGTGGTCGGCGCCGGCCGCGTCAACGAGAAGCTGCCGGCCGTCATGGGCGCGGAGGACTTCGCCCACATGCTCAAGGTCAAGCCCGGCTGCTACGCCTTCATCGGCAACGGCGACGGCGGGCACCGGCTGCCCGACCACGGGCCCGGTCCTTGCATCATCCACAACACCTCGTTCGACTTCAACGACGAGATCATTCCCGTGGGCGCCAGCTATTTCGTCCGGCTGGCGCAGAAGTGGCTGTCGCAACCCTGAAGAAGGAAATCCCGACCATGAGCATCCGCCATCTGCGCAGCGCCGCCGTCGCGCTGGTTTTCACTGCCGCCTTCGCCGCGCCCGCGTTGGCGCAGCGCGTCATCCGCATCGTGGTTCCCTTCGGCCCCGGTGCGGTGCAGGACACCGTCGCGCGGACCTTCAACGCGGAACTGGGCCAGGCGCTCGGCGCCTCGGTGGTGGTCGAGAACCGGCCCGGCGCCGGCGGCACCGTCGGCACGGCGGCGGCGGCCAAGGCCACCGACAACAACACGCTGGTGCTGGCCGCCGCGAGCCACACCCTGGCCGGCCACCTGTACAGCAAGCTGGCCTACGACCCGGTGAAGGACTTCATCGGCGTCGCCTACATCGGCAACTCCGGCTACGCCATCGCGGCGCCGGGCAATCTGGGCGTGAACACCCTGGCCGACTACGTGAAGCTGCTCAAGTCGCAGCCCGGCAAGCTGAACTACGCTTCCGCCGGCAACGGCAGCGCGACCCACATGGGCATGGCGTACTTCCTGTCCAAGGCCGGGGTGGAGATGCAGCACGTGCCGATGAAGTCCACCGGCGACGCGGTCAACGAGGTACTGGCGGGCCGCGTGCAGGGCGTGACCTCCTCGCTGGTGGGCATCACCGCCTTCAAGCAGGATCCGCGCATCAAGATCCTGGCCTACACCGGCATGCAGCGCTCCAAGTTCATGCCGGAGTTGCCCACGGTCGCCGAGTCGGGCGTGCCCGGCTACAAGTTCGACTCCTGGATCGGCGTGCTCGCGCCCTCGACCATGC
Organism: Pseudomonadota bacterium; assembly: GCA_023436025.1. Taxonomy (GTDB): domain Bacteria; phylum Pseudomonadota; class Gammaproteobacteria; order Burkholderiales; family Burkholderiaceae_C; genus Ramlibacter. The sequence goes on from JAEZKX010000202.1 coordinate 6,738, forward strand.
CGCGGGCCGAGGCCGAGAAGATCAACGCCGCCATGAACAAGGTCCTGGCCGATTCCGCCGTGCAGGAGCGCCTCACCCGCCTCGGCGTCGAGACGGGCACCATGACGGTGGACGCCTTCCAGCAACTGCTGAAGGCCGACTATGACGCCGCCGGCGTGCTGGTGAAGGCGAGCGGCGCGCGCATCGAATAAGCGACCCGGCAAGGGGCACGGCCGGGCGCGCCGTGCCCACTCCTGGCCCCGGGGCGCCGCCCGGGACCGGCCTGCGCGCGGGCCATGGT
>JAEZKX010000204.1 GCA_023436025.1 Pseudomonadota bacterium
CACCCGGGCGATCGGCCAGTCGAGTGCTTGGGTGGCGGCACTCATGGGATCTGCGCCTCGAAGGGGTCGGCAGCGGCCAGCAACAGAGCCGCGAAGTCACCGGGCTGCGCGCCACTGGAGATGCGTCCGGCCGCAGCCATGCGCACTGCGGCGTTCAGGCGCAGCACCTCGGCGGCGATCTGGTCGCCGTTGCTGCGGCTGTCGATGCCGTGCAACACCGACGCGGTCGCTGCGATCGCGTCACGCACCGCCGCCACCTCGGCCGGCAAAGGGCTGTGGGCGCTCACGCGAGGGCACCCTGCGCGCGCAGTTGCGCGATGTCGGCGTCGCTGTAGCCGTGCTGCCGGAGTACTTCGTCCGAGTGCTGGCCGAAGCTCGGCGCCGCCAGCGCCTGGCCACCCGGCGCGTCGCCGAAGGTCACCGCGCGCGCCAGGCCGCGATAGCTGCCCACCAGCGGATGGCTGAAGGTCTGCAGCATGCCTTCGGCCGCCACCTGCGGATGGTCGAACATGTCCTCCACCTCGCGCGCCTTCGCGCAGGGAACGCGTTCGCCGAACAGCGCTTCCCACTCGAGCGCCGTGCGCGCGCGCAATGCCTGCCGGATCTGCGGCACGATCTCGCCCGCGTGTTGCGCGCGCTTGCGCACAGTGTCGTAGCGCGGGTCGTCGGCCAGCTGCGGCAGGCCGACCAGCTCGCACAGCGCCCGCCAGAAGTGCGGGGTGTTCGCCGAGATGTAGAGACTTCCCTCGGCCGTCGGGTAGAGGCCCGTGATGCCGCCCGAGCGCATGTCGCGGTACACCTCGCGCGGCTCGCCCTCGGCCCACACGAGGCGCGCCGACTGCATCGCCAGCGCGCTGCGCAGCAGCGAGACGTTGACCGCCGTGCCGCGGCCGGTGCGCTCGCGCTCGTACAGCGCGGACGCCACGCCACCGGCCAGCAGCGCCGCGGCGTAGTAGTCGACCACGGAGCCGTAGACGATCTCCGGCTCCTGCGGCGTGCCCTGCATCGCGCAGATGCCCGTCATGGCCTGCAGCACTTGGTCGTAGCCGGCCTTGTCCTTGAGCGGGCCCGAGGCGCCATAGCCGTTCAGCGTGCAGTAGATCAACCGCGGGTTCACCTGTTGCAGCGTTTCCCGGTCGATGCCCAGTCGCTGCGGCACCGACGGCCGGAAGTTGTGCACCAGCACGTCGGCAGTGGCCACGAGCTGCATCAGCACCTGCAGGCCCCGTGGGTTCTTCAGGTCCAGCGAGACGCCGAGCTTGCCCCGGTTGACGCCCAGGAAGGCGCGTCCTTCGCTGGCCAGCGTGGAAGGGTACTTGCGCAGGTTGTCGCCTTCGGGCGGTTCGATCTTGATGACCTCCGCGCCCTGGTCGGCCAGCAGCGTGCAACCATAGGGCCCGGCGATGTAGCCGCTCAGGTCCAGCACGCGGATGCCGGCGAGCGGTCCCGTCGGGGTCGGCGTCTCGGTCGTTGGGGTCATGGTGGGTGTCGTCATTTCTGCTGCAAGCCGGCGCGTTGCGCGGTCGCCGTCCAGCGGGCCACGTCGGCCGCCACGATCTCGCGCAGCGCGTCGGGCGTGGACGGCGCGGGCACGGCGCCGACGGTCTTGAGGAAGGCGGCGAACTCCGGGTCGGTCGCGATCGCCGCGATCTCGCGGTTCATGCGATCGCGCACCGGCGCTGCGAGACCGGCCGGCGCGAACATGCCCCACCACACCTCGACCACGTAGTCGAGCCCCGATTCCTTGACCGTCGGTACGGTCGGATGGTCGGGGTCGCGCTGCGTGCTGGTGAACGCGAGCTTGGGCAGCTTCTCGCTGGCGGTTCCGCGCACCGACGCCATGGTGGTGATCACGAGGTCGATCCGGCCGGCGAGCATGTCCAGCTGCGCCGGCGAGATGCCCTTGTAGTTGACGCCGGTCATGCGGATGCCGGCGGTGTTGTTGAACAGCTCGGTCGCCAGCTGCGTGCTGTCGCCGAGGCCGGCGCTCCCGTAGTTGATCTTGCCGGGGTTCTGCTTCGCGTAGGCGATCAGCTCCTGCACCGTCGTGGCCGGAAAGCCCTCGCGCGTGACGATGACGAAGGGGGCACTGGCCAGGCGCGCGACCGGCTCGAAGGCCTTGACGGGGTCGTAGGGCGTCTTCTGGACCGCCGCCGTGGTGGCCAGCGAACCCGACACGAACAGGAAGGTGTAGCCGTCGGCCGGCGAGGTCGCCACGTGCTGGGCGCCAATGGTGCTGCCGCCGCCGGCCCGGTTGTCCACCACGACCGGCTGGCCAAGGGCCGTGCCCAGGCGTAGCGCGAGCCGGCGCGCGATGACGTCGTTGCTGCCGCCGGGCGCGAAGGGGACGACGATGCGAACCGGCTTGGTGGGCCAGGCCTCCTGGGCCTGGGCCCCGGTCGCGGGACCGAGCAAGCCGGCGCACAGGCCGGCCAGGGCCACCAGGGCTTGCGGGATGCGTCTGCGGGTGATGTTCATGGATTCCTTGCTGGCGGGTGGAGCGCAGGGACGGTCCTGGAGGAACCGTCGAACGTGCCCGCATGGTAAGCCGCTGTTACCATAAGAAAAGCGATTCTTTATTAACTGTTCCTTGAGTTTTCCTCAATGAAGCTTGCCGCCCTCGACACCCTCGGCGCCGTGCTGGCGACGGGCAGCTTCACCGCCGCCGCCGGCAACGTGGGACTCACGCCCAGTGCCGTGAGCCTGCAGATGAAACAGCTGGAGGCGTATTTCGGACGGCCGCTGTTCGACCGCTCCGGGCGCGTCGCCGTGCCCACGCCGTTTGCGCGGGAACTGGCCGCCGCATCGGGCGCGGCGCTGGCCGTCGTGGAGGGCTTTCGCACCCGCAGCAGCGTGTCGGTCTCCGGCGTGGTACGCCTGGGTGCCATCGCCAGCGTGCAGAACTCGGTCCTGCCGCACGCGCTGCGCAGGCTGCGCGACGCGCATCCAGGGCTCGCGGTCCAGCTCACGCTGGACGTCAGCGCGCCGCTGCAGGCCGCGCTGAACGCCGGACGGATCGATGCGGCCGTGGTGGTGCGGCCGCAAAACGGGGGCTCGAGCCGCCTGCACTGGACGGACCTCACGCGGATTCCGTTCGTGCTGGTGGCGCCGGCCGACGCACCTGCGGGCACCGCTGCGCAACTGCTGCGGCGCCTTCCCTGGATCCAGTACGACCGCACCCTGATCGGCGGCCGCATCGCCGCACAGTACGTGCGGCGCGCGTGTCCGCAGGCCCGACCCAGCTGGGAAGTGGCGTCCACCGACGCGATCGTCACGATGGTGTCCGAGGGGCTCGGTGTCTCGGTCATTCCGCGCCCGCGCGCGCCCCTGCTGCGGGCCTACGCGTACCGCGAAGTCGCGCTGGGCGCAGCGGCGCCGGTACGGCAGGTGGCCTGGGTCTCCCGGCCGGCCGACCAAGAAGACCGCCGGCACGCGGCGGTGATTGCCGCGCTGCGGCAGGCCTACGCGGACTGAGCGCGAGGGTGGCCGGAGCGCGCATGCGGATGCGCATGCGCCAGCCCCGCCGCGCGCGCCGCGCTAGAAGTCGTCGCTGCTGCCGGAGGCAAGGTTCTCGAACTTGGTCAGGTTCTTGATGAAGGCCAGCTTGACCGTGCCCGTGGGTCCGTTGCGCTGCTTGCTGATGATCACCTCGGAAACGCCCGGCTCCTTGGAGTCCTTGTTGTAGTAGTCGTCGCGGTAGATGAACATGATGACGTCGGCGTCCTGCTCGATGGCGCCCGACTCGCGCAGGTCGCTCATCATGGGACGCTTGTCGGTGCGCTGCTCCACGCCCCGCGACAGCTGCGACAGCGCGATCAGCGGGCAGCCCAGTTCCTTGGCCAGCATCTTCAGGCCGCGCGAAATTTCGCCGACCGCGGTGGCGCGGTTCTCGTCGGCCATGCCGCCGGAGACGCTCATGAGCTGCAGGTAGTCGACCACGATCAGTCCCAGCTTGCCGCCGCACTGGCGCGCGAGGCGGCGGGCGTTGGCGCGCAGCTCGCTGACCGTGAGGCCGGGCGTCTCGTCGATGTGCAGGGAGATGTTGCGCAGCTTCTCGATGGCCTCGGTCAGGCGCGGCCACTCCTCGTCGGTCAGCCGGCCGGTGCGCAGGTGGCCCTGGTCGATGCGTCCGATGGAGCCAACGATACGCACGGCCAGCTGCGCCGCGCCCATCTCCATGGAGAACACAGCCACCGGCAAACCTTCGTTGAGGGCCACGTGCTCCGCGATGTTGATCGCCAGCGAGGTCTTGCCCATGGAGGGCCGCGCCGCCAGGATGATCAGGTCGCCCGCCTGCATGCCGGAGGTCATGCGGTCGAAGTCGTAGAAGCCGGTCGGCACGCCCGTGATGTCGTTCGGGTTGTCGGCCATTTCCTGGACGCGGTCCAGCAGTTGCACGACCAGGCTGTCCATGCCCTGGAAGCCCTGCTTCATGCGCGAGCCTTCTTCCCCGATGTGGAAGATCTTCTGCTCGGCCTCGTCGAGGATGCGGTCCACCGGCTTGCCTTGCGTGTTGAAGGCGGCGGTGGCGATCTCGTCGCTGGCGGTCACCAGCTTGCGCAGGATGGAGCGCTCACGCACGATCTCCGCGTAGCGGCGGATGTTGGAGGCGCTGGGCACGTACTGCGCCAGGGCGTTCAGGTAGGGCAGCCCGCCGACTTCCTCGGCCTTGCCGAGGCTCTGGAGGTGCTCGAAGACGGTGATGACGTCGGCCGGCTTGCTGGCGTTGATCAGGCCGCCGATGGCCGCGTAGATCAGCTTGTGCTCGTAGCGGTAGAAGTCGCCATCGGTGAGCAGGTCGCCGACGCGGTCCCAGGCGGCGTTGTCCAGGAGCAGGCCGCCGAGCACGCTGGACTCGGCCTCGATCGAATGCGGGGGAATGCGCAGCTGCGCGACCTGCCGGTCGCGCGGCGCATCGTCGTCGACTGGGCTCAGGACTGCGGACATGGGAGAACTTGCGTCTAAAGCTCGATTGTCCGGCTTCCAGGGGCCCAGGTCGACCGACAACCTTGTGGAGATGCGCGGGAGAAGCTGTGGATTGTGCTTGTCAAGCTGTGGAGCAGCTGGGGAGCGCCTGGGGACAGAGGGCTGGATCCGCCGCGTCCTGCACAGCGTAAGCCCCTCCCCACGCGATGCCGCGGGGTCCCCCGATAGCGCCGGGGGCGCTCGCCGCCTGCAATGACGCAGCCTTCGCGTGCAGCCGCGCGCAGGCGATCTGCACGGCCCGCGCCGTCAAGGGAGACACGGCGGATGAACTTCGGCATGAGCATCCTGTTCCGGGCCATTCCCCTCGTGATGGGCATGGCCTGCCTGGGGCTTGGTTGGTATGTGTTCCAGGGCGGGGCCGACGCATCGCACCAGGTCGCCGGGCATGTCCTCATGTCGCTCACCGCCATCTGCATCGCCTTGTTCACCACGGCGGCGACCATCATCCGCCAGCTGACCCGCACCTACGCGCCCATCTGGAAGGTGGTCCTTCCCGCCATCGGCTATGGCGTGGCCGCCGGCACGGCGGTCTGGGGCCTGGTGGTGCGCGGCGGCCCCTCGGCACCGGACTTCGTCGCCGGGCACGTGATCTTCGGCGTCGCGTTGATCGCCGCCTGCGTCACCACGGTCGCGGTGGCTTCCAGCGCCTTCATCCTCATCCCCGCCAACAACGCGCGCAGCCATGCCGACGGAGCGCCGCCCGAGGCCTACGGCCGGCCTGTTTCGATCCTGCTGCAATGCATTCCCCTGGTGGCGGCGCTGGTGCTGGCCGTCTGGGCGGGGTTGCTGCTGGCAGACAGCGCGCAGGCGCCGAAGTACGTCGCCGGACACGTGATGATGGGGCTCGCCGCGATCTGCGCGTCCCTGATTTCGCTGGTGGCCACGGCGGCGCGCCAGGTGCGCAACGATTTCGACAGCCCGGAGCGCTGGGCCTGGAGCCTCTGGGTCGCCCTGCTGGGAAGCGTCGTGATCGCCTGGGGCCTGTTCGTGCTGTTCGGCTCCGAACGCCCCGAACGCCTGGCGCCGGGCTGCATCCTGATCGGCCTGGGCCTGATCTGCTTCAGCATCCTGTCCAAGGTGTTCCTGCTGGCCGCGGTCTGGCGGCGCGAGTTCGCGCTGGCCAACCGCGTGCCGATGATTCCGGTCTTCACCTGCCTGGCGTGCCTGTTCTTCGCCGCCTTCCTGACCGAGGCCACGCAGACCCAGCCGGGCCTGTTCGTTCCATCGCGGGTGCTGACCGGGCTGGGCGCGGTCTGCTTCACCCTGTTCTCCATCGTGTCTATCCTCGAAGAGGGCACCTCGCGCAAGGCCTGAACGAAAAAAAGCCGCCCGAAGGCGGCTTTTTCGCGTGCGTGCGGAAGGCTCAGGCCGTCTCGCCCAGCACGGAGACGTTGACCTCGACCACCACGTCGGTGTGCAGGGCCACCGAGACGGTGGACTCGCTGACGTTCTTGATGGGGCCGGCGGGCATGCGCACCTGGGACTTGGCGACGGGGAAACCCATCTTGCCCAGTTCCTCGGCGATGTCGGCGTTGGTGACCGAACCGAACAGGCGGCCGTCGACGCCGGCCTTCTGCGTCAGCTTGACGGTCTTGCCGGCCAGCTTCTCGCCTTGGGCCTGCGCATCGGCCAGCTTGGCGGCGGCCTGCTTCTCGAGCTCGACGCGCTTGGCTTCGAACTCGGCCTTGTTGGCTTCGGTGGCACGGCGGGCGCGGCCCTGGGGAATCAGGAAGTTACGGGCGTAGCCGTCCTTCACCTTCACGATCTCGCCCAGGTTACCCAGGTTGAGGACTTTCTCGAGCAGGATGACTTGCATGGCTACTACCTCAGATGCGGTGCTGGTCGGAGTACGGCAGCAGGGCCAGGAAGCGCGCGCGCTTGATGGCGGTGTTCAGCTGGCGCTGGTAGATCGCGCGGGTGCCCGTCAGGCGCGCCGGGATGATCTTGCCGTTCTCGGAGATGAAATCGCGCAGGGTGTCGATGTCCTTGTAGTCGATTTCCTCGACACCGGCGACGGTGAAGCGGCAGAAGCGCTTGCGCTTGAACAGCAGCGACTGGGTGTTGCGCTTCGGACGCTTGTCCTTGTTGAACTTCTTGAACGTGGCCATGGGGTGGCTCCTTGGAAACTAATCTTGCTGGAATGACTGGATGTGCAGGACCGGGTGCTTGCCGTTGCGGCGTGCCGCGAGGAAGCCCGTGAACCGGAAGGCCGTGCCGATCGCCTGTCTCGCCAGGGTCTCGGCATCGGCCCCGAAGGCCACCGCCCGGATCTCCACCCTCACCTGCCGCTTCTGCCCTGCTTCCAGGGCTTCCGACTCGTGTTCGAGCCGCAGGTCGAGCGCGGGGATCCCGGCCGGCGTGTAGCGCAGGGCCAGGGCCTCCGCGATACGCGCGCTCAGGATCGTCTGGTTCACACCGGCTGCGGCCGGATCAGGACTGGAACTCCGCCTGCTGCGCCTTGCGCGCTTCCTCGCGCTCGACGGTCTTCATCATGGAAGACGGGCCGGTCTCGGCCTTCTTCTTGACCACGGTCAGGTGGCGCAGCACGGCATCGTTGAAGCGGAACGCGTGCTCCAGCTCGCTCATCACGGCCTGGTCGGCCTCGATGTTGATGCACAGGAAGTGGGCCTTGGCGAGCTTGTTGATCTGGTAGGCCAGCTGACGGCGGCCCCAATCCTCGACACGGTGCACCTTGCCGTTGCCGGTGGTGATCATGCCCTTGTAGCGCTCCAGCATGGCCGGAACCTGTTCGCTCTGGTCCGGGTGGATCAGCAAGACGATTTCATAGTGACGCATGGAACTCCTTCTGGGTTGACAGCCGCCCCCGGCGTCAAGACGAGGTGCAGCAAGGGAAAGCCCGCGATTATAGCCCGCGGCGCCAGACCCTGCCCGGCCGCGGCTTAGGCGATGGCCAGCCGTCTGCCCGGCCGCAGGCTCAGGCGATGGTCAGCCGCCTGCCCGGCCGCGGGCTCAGGCGATGGTCAGCCGCCTGCCCGGCCGCGGGCTCCGACCATGCCAAGCCGCTGCCCAGCCGCGGACTCAGGAGCCGTCCAGCAAGCGCGCCAGGGGGGCGAACTTGGCGTCGCCCACCGCCTCGCGGATGCGCGGGGCCAACTCCCGGAGGTCGTCGATGTCCGCTGCCGCCTCCACCGCCATGTTCAGCCGGAAGCCCTTGAGGCCCATGCTGCCGGTCAGCTGGGTCGCCAGGCGCGAGGCCGCCATGAAGCGCTCGGATGCCGCC
>JAEZKX010000207.1 GCA_023436025.1 Pseudomonadota bacterium
CCTCCACGCGGCGCAGCAGCGCGTCGGGCGCCGCCCAGGCGGCCGCGACGTCATCGTAGCCCGCGGGCGACCCGGGACGCCAGACCGGCTGCGCCAGTTGCGCCATCTGCGCCACCGCCTGCTGCGGCGGGACTTCGCGCCGGCCCAGGCCGCGCAGCGCCGACAGCGCCCAGTCCCACGGCGACTTGAACTTGGGCGCGCCGGCCTGCCAGGCCTCGGGCGAGACCACCAGCGTGCGATAGACGGCCGACAGGTCACCGCCACTGCGCAGGAAGGTGTCCGCCAGCCGCTGCACCAGCGCGGGGGGCGGCTGGTCGGCGACGAAGTGGCGCGCCAGCTTGGTGGCCAGGTGGCGCGCCGTGGCCGGGGCGTTCGCCAGCATCTCCAGCATGGCCTGCGCCTGCTGTTCGCCGGCCTCGGGATAGCCGCGGCCCAGCAAGGTCCGCGGACCCGGCTCGTGCAACGCCGGCCGGAAGCGGTAACCGTCGGGCCCCTCCTCGCGCGCGCCGGGCAGGCTCCAGCCGGTCAGGGCGCGCGCGAACTCGGTGACGTCGCCTTGTCCGTAGCCGCCGCGCACGCCCAGCGTGTGCAGCTCCAGGATCTCGCGCGCGAGATTCTCGTTGAGGCCGCGGGGACGCGCGCCCGGCGCCGCGGCCGCACGCTGCGCCGCCGGACTGCCGGGGCCGGTCGAGCCGGCCTGGTCCAGGTAGAGCAGCATGGCCGGGTGGCGCACGACGGCCAGCAGCAGGTCCTGGAAGCGGCCCAGCACATGCGGCCGGATCGCGTCCGCCTCGAAGGCGCCCGCCAGGCCGAGCACCGGCTGCTTGTCGATCGAGACGGCGAAGTGGTTGGCCCAGAAGTGCACCAGCCGCTCGACGAAGGGCGTGGCGGTCTGCAGCGAGACGTCCACGCGCGCGCCCACGGCCCCCGCGTAATCGGCGCGCGCCTCGCGCTGCTGGATCTGCCGCAGCGCAGGGCGCTCGGCATCGGAGGCCGCGCGCAGGGCGGCCTGCCGCGCCTGGTAGGCCTGCCACTGCGCCCGGGTGCCGGGCTGGGCGGCCCAGGCGGGCGGGCGCGGATCGAACGCCTGCAGTTGCGCCAGCAACCAGCCCTGCGGATCGGAGGGCGGCGCCTCGTCCGCGCGCGCACCCAGGCCGAAGCGGTTCAGGGCGATGGCGGGCGCGGCGCGCATGGTCGGCATTTCAAGGCGCCGCGGGCGGGCGCAGGTGTTGCGCGAGTATGCGTCATGCAAGGAAAAACGCCAGCCCGGTGGGGCTGGCGTTCGGTGCCGTGCTGGCCGGGTTTACTGGCCGTCGGTGGAGATCTCCTCCGGCTCCGGCTTGGCCCTGCCCTCCTTCTTGGGCAGGGGCTGGATGTCCAGCTGGACATCGGCTTTCTCCTCGCCCTTCTCGTCGGTCTTCAGGTCGATGTCCACCGTTAGGCGGCCGCCTTCGGTGAGGCGTCCGAACAGCAGCTCGTCGGCCAGGGCGCGGCGGATCGTGTCCTGGATCAGGCGCTGCATGGGGCGTGCGCCCATCAACGGATCGAAGCCCTTCTTGGCCAGGTACTTGCGCAGGGCGTCGGTAAAGGTGACTTCCACCTTCTTCTCGGCCAGCTGCTGCTCGAGCTGGAGCAGGAACTTGTCGACCACGCGCAGGATGATCTGCTCGTCCAGCGGCTTGAAGCTGACGATGGCGTCCAGGCGGTTGCGGAACTCGGGCGTGAACAGCCGCTTGATGTCGGCCATCTCGTCGCCCTGTTCGCGCGAGTTGGTGAAGCCGATCACCGCCTTGTTCATGGTCTCGGCGCCCGCGTTGGTGGTCATGATGATGATCACGTTGCGGAAGTCGGCCTTGCGCCCGTTGTTGTCGGTCAGCGTGCCATGGTCCATCACCTGCAGCAGCACGTTGAAGATGTCCGGGTGCGCCTTCTCGATCTCGTCGAGCAGCAGCACCGCGTGCGGCTTCTTGGTGATGGCTTCGGTCAGCAGGCCGCCCTGGTCGAAGCCGACATAGCCCGGAGGCGCGCCGATCAGGCGCGACACGGCGTGCCGCTCCATGTACTCCGACATGTCGAAGCGGATCAGGTCGATGCCCATGATGTAGGCCAGCTGCTTGGCCGCTTCCGTCTTGCCGACGCCGGTGGGGCCGGAGAACAGGAAGGCGCCGATCGGCTTGTCGGCCTTGCCCAGGCCCGAGCGCGCCATCTTCACCGAGGCGGCCAGCACCTCGAGCGCCTTGTCCTGGCCGTAGACCACGGACTTGAGGTCGCGCTCCAGGTTCTGCAGCTTGCCGCGGTCGTCGTTGCTGACCGAGGCCGGCGGGATGCGGGCGATCTTGGCCACGATCTCCTCGACTTCCGACTTGGAGATGGTCTTCTTGCGCTTGTTCACCGGCAGGATGCGCTGGGCGGCGCCGGCCTCGTCGATGACGTCGATGGCCTTGTCCGGCAGGTGGCGGTCGTTGATGTACTTGGCCGACAGCTCCGCCGCGGCCTGCAGGGCGGCCGCCGCGTACTTGACGCTGTGGTGCTCCTCGAAGCGGCTCTTGAGGCCCTTGAGGATCTCCACCGTCTGTTCGACCGTCGGTTCGACCACGTCGACCTTCTGGAAGCGCCGCGACAGGGCCGCGTCCTTCTCGAAGATGCCGCGGTACTCGGTGAAGGTGGTCGCGCCGATGCACTTGAGCTGGCCGCTGGACAGCGCCGGCTTCAGCAGGTTGGACGCGTCCAGGGTGCCGCCCGAGGCCGCGCCGGCGCCGATCAGGGTGTGGATCTCGTCGATGAAGAGGATGGCGTTGGGCTTGTCCTTCAGCGAGCGCAGCACGCCCTTGAGGCGCTGCTCGAAATCGCCGCGGTACTTGGTGCCCGCCAGCAGCGCGCCCATGTCGAGGGAGTACACGTTGGACTCGGCCAGGATCTCCGGCACGTCCTTCTGCACGATGCGCCAGGCCAGGCCCTCGGCGATGGCGGTCTTGCCCACGCCGGCCTCACCGACCAGCAGCGGGTTGTTCTTGCGCCGGCGGCACAGGATCTGGATGACGCGCTCGACCTCGTACTCGCGGCCGATCAGCGGGTCGATCTTGCCGTCCTTGGCCTGCTGGTTCAGGTTGACGGTGAACTGCTCGAGGGGCGAGGCCTTCTCGTTCTTCTCGCCGCCCTCGCCCTCTTCGGGCGAAGCGTTCTCGCCGCTCTTGGCCGGCTCCGGCGGGTCGCTCTTCTTGATGCCGTGGGCGATGTAGTTCACCACGTCCAGGCGCGTGACGCCCTGCTGGTGCAGGTAGTAGACGGCGTGCGAGTCCTTCTCGCCGAAGATGGCGACCAGCACGTTGGCGCCGGTCACTTCCTTCTTGCCGTTGCCGGTGGACTGCACGTGCATGATGGCGCGCTGGATCACGCGCTGGAAGCCCAGCGTGGGCTGGGTGTCGACATCGTCGGTGCCGGCGACCTGCGGCGTGTTGTCCTTGATGAAGTTGGACAGCGACTTGCGCAGGTCGTCGATGTTGGCGCTGCAGGCGCGCAGCACTTCGGCCGCGCTGGGATTGTCCAGCAGGGCCAGCAAGAGGTGCTCCACCGTGATGAACTCGTGGCGCTGCTGACGCGCTTCCACGAAGGCCATGTGGAGGCTGACTTCCAATTCCTGGGCAATCATGTGAATTCCTTCTGCCTATCGTTCAAGACTGTTCGTTCCTTGGAGTGAGCGTCATTCGACGGGTTCACTCAGACATTGCAGGGGATGCCCGGCTTGCCGGGCGGCCTCCTGCACCTGCTGGACCTTGGTGGCGGCGACGTCGCGCGAATAGACGCCGCAAATGCCCTTGCCGTCCAGGTGGATCTTCAGCATGATCTGCGTCGCCGTCTCGCGGTCCTTTCCGAAAAACTCCTGGATCACCACCACCACGAATTCCATGGGTGTGTAGTCGTCGTTGAGCATGACGACCTGGTACATCTGCGGGGGTTTGGTCTTCTGCGTTTTCCGCTCTGCGACCACCGAATCGCCGCCGTCGTCGGGGGGGGCGGGGGGGGGGGGCGCGGCGGGGGGGGGGGGGGGGGGGGGGGGGGGGG
>JAEZKX010000240.1 GCA_023436025.1 Pseudomonadota bacterium
GCGCCGCGTCGCGCGCCACCTGCTGAAGCAGGACCGCCAGGCCCTGGAGGCCGACGTGCTGCGGGCGCAGGAACTGGCGGGGCCCCTGGTGTCGGCCGGCGACGGCGATTTCGCCGCCCAGGTCGCACGCGCCCGCCTGGCCTACCGGCGGGCCCGGGCCGAGCGCGCGCCCGGCCTGCCGGCGGTGACCGAGGCGTTGGCCACGGTGGCGGCGGCGGCCCAGCGCAGCACCGGCCTTGTCCCCTCCTTCCCGCAGCTGATGGCGGCGCTGGCGATGGCCGATGGCTACGCAGTGCAGCTGGCGCCGGGCGAGGGCAAGACGCTGGCCGTCGCCATGGCGGCGGTGCTGCAGGCCTGGGACGCGCGGCCCTGCCACGTGGTGACCGCCAACGACTACCTGGCCGCGCGCGACGCCCGCCTGATGCAGGGCCTGTTCTCCACCTGCGGCTGCCGCGCCGCCTCGGTGACGCAGGAGCTGCCGCGCGACGAGGTGGCGCCGGCCTATGCCTGTGACATCGTCTATGCCACGGCGCCGCAGCTGCTGGCTGATTTCCTGCGCGACCAGTTGCTGGTGGGCGGAACGCAATCGGCCGTGCAGCGCCGGCTGTGGAAGCTGCGCGGCGGCGCCCGCGCGGCGCAGCCGGTGATGCGCGGCCTCTATGCAGCCATCATCGACGAGGCCGACGGCGTGTTGATCGACGAGGCCACCACGCCGCTGATCATCGCCTCGCCCCAGGCCAATCCGCTGATGGTGCGCGCCACGCTGGTGGCGCGCGAGCTGGTCGACGCCATGGAGCGCGACGTTCACTACCGCGTGTCGGTGCAGGGCGGCAAGGACGTGCGCCTCACGCCCGAAGGCGAGCGCTGGCTGGAGGGCCAGGCGCACCACCTGCCCGCGTTCTGGCAGCCCGAGGAGCGGCGCCAGAACCTGGTGACCATGGCGCTGCTGGCGCGCGACGTGTTCGAGCGCGACCGCCACTACGTGGTGCAGCAGGGCCGGGTGGTGATCGTCGACGAGAACACCGGCCGCCTGATGCCCGACCGCTCGTGGAGCCATGGCATCCACCAGGCCATCGAGGCACGCGAGGGGCTGGAACTGACCGACCCTTCGCAGACCGCGGCGCGCATGACCTTCCAGGACTTCTTCCGCCGCTACCACGTGCTGTCCGGCGCCAGCGGCACGCTGCAGGGCATTGCCCGCGAGCTGTGGTCGACCTACGGCCTGCTGACGCTGCGGCTGGCGCCGCGCGTGCCCAGCCGGCTACGCACCGGCGAGCGCCACGTGTTCGCCCGCCGCGAGGACAAGGTGGCCGCCATCGTGGCCGAGGCGCGCCGCCTGCAGCGCGAAGGCCTGCCGGTGCTGGTGGGCACCCGTCGCATCGTCGACAGCGAGGAGATCGCGCAGCGCCTGGCGCAGGCCGGCGTCGATGCCAAGGTGCTCAACGCCAAGAAGCATGCCGAGGAGGCCGAGATCGTCGCCCGCGCCGGCGCGCCCGGCTGCGTCACCGTCGCCACCAACATGGCCGGCCGCGGCACCGACATCCTGCTGGCACCGGAGCTGGCCGAGGCCGGCGGCCTGCAGGTGCTGAGCTTCGAGGCGCATGAATCCATGCGGGTCGACTGGCAGCTGTTCGGGCGTGCCGGCCGGCAGGGCGCGCGCGGCCGCGCGCAGTCCTTCATCGCGCTGGGCGACGAACTGTTCGAGCGCCACCTGCCGCTGCCGGCGCAGCCGCTCGCCTGGGCGGTGCGCGGCTCCGCCCGCGCCCGCACTGCCGTCGCCCCGCTGCTGGTGTGGCTGGGGCTATGGCAGGCCCAGCGCCGCTCCTGGGGCGCGCGCGGCAGCCTGGCCGAGCGCGAGGAGCAGGTGATGCAGCAGCTGTCGTTCTCGCGCGGCCATTGAAGTGCAACTGCTTTCGGTCGCCCTGGTTGCGCACGACGCCAGCCTCGCGTGGTCGGACGGCGGCACCGTGCGCTACCTGAAGGTGGAGCGCGCGCGGCAGGAGAAGCGCTTCGCCTTCGCTTCGCTGGCCGACTGGAAGGCGCAGGCCCGCGCGGCCTGGGACCTTCCCGCCGCGGCCTTCGACGAAGTCGCCTTCACCCTCGACCCCGGCGCCATCCCGCCGCCGCTGCGTCCGCACTTCGGGCTGGACGCGCTGCAGCGCCTGGCGCGCGGCGACACGCTGGCCGAGCCGCTGGCGCCGGCGCTGTGCGAGCACCTGGGCGTGCGCGCCGGCTGGCTGGTGGGCCACCACTACTGCCATGCGCTCAGCGCGTGGATGCTGCAGCCGCATCCCACCGACATCCAGATCGTCATCGACGGCGTCGGCGATGGCCGGCCCTGGAGCGTCTACCGCGGCGACCGGCTGGTGGCGGCCGGCGACCTGCAGCGCGGCTCCATCGGCTGGGGCATGCGCGATGCCGGCAAGCTGCTGGGCATCCGCGCCGGCCATGCCAACGACATCGCCGGCAAGCTGATGGGCCTGCAGGCCTACGGACAGGTCGATGCCGGCTACCTGGCGCAGCTCGGAACGCTGGGTTTCGACGACCTGCGTGCCCTGTGGTCGCCGCAGGGCTGGGAGGCCTGGCGCGGCGATCCCCTGGTGGCCCGCCTGGGCCTGCTGGACTGGGCGGCCACGGTGCACCGCCGCCAGGGCGAGCTGTTGCTGGCGTTCTTTGCCCAGCATGCGCAGCCTGCCGAGGCGGTCGCCTACGCCGGCGGCGTTGCGCAGAACGTGGTGTGGAACACGCTGCTGCGCGAGCGCTTCCCGCGGCTGGTGGTCCCGCCGCATGCGTCGGACGAAGGGCTGAGCCTGGGCGGCCTCGAATGGCTGCGCCGCCACCGCGGCCAGCCGCCGCTGCGCATGCCGGGCTTTCCGTTCGCGCAGTCGGACCACGCCGTGCCGCCGCCCTCGCCGCGCACCGTCGCCATCGCCGCGGACCTGCTGGTGCACGGCAAGGTGGTCGGCTGGTACCAGGGTGCCGGCGAGGTCGGGCCGCGCGCCCTGGGCCACCGGTCCATCCTGATGGACCCCCGGCTGCCGCGCGGCAAGGCGCTGCTCAATCGGGTGAAGCAGCGCGAACCCTACCGCCCGTTCGGCGCCTCGGTGCTGGCGGAGCACCACGCGGCGCACTTCAGCGGCGCACCGGATTCCTTCATGCTGTTCGCCAGCGGCGTGCGCGGCGACGCCTTCCCGGCGATCACGCACGTGGACGGCAGTTGCCGGGTGCAGGCGGTGGAGGCAGACGGCGGGCCGCTGCGGGCGCTGCTGGAGCGCTTCCATGCGCTCAGCGGCTGCCCGGTGCTGGCCAACACCAGCCTCAACCTGGCGGGCAAGCCGCTGGCGGCGCATCCGGACCATGCCCGGCGCCTGTTCGCCGACAGCGTGATCGATGCGGTGGTGATCGGCGACGAGGTGCTGGTGCGGCCGTGAGCGCCGGCCTCAAGCCATGAAGTTGAGGTTCAGCACCAGACGGTAGTCGGCGTCGGTGCAGGAGGCCCCCGTGTGCCGCCGCGAGGCATCGAACACCACCAGCCGGTTGGCCGCGCTGGCGACCTTCTCGCCGTCCTCGAACACGGTGTAGCCGTCGTTGTCGTTGAGGTAGTAGATCGCGGTCGTCGCGCCGGGCCGGCGGGTGTCGACATGCAGGCCGTATTCGACGTGCCGCTCCTGGCGCGGCGTCAGATTGAGCTTGACCTTGATCAGCGCGCGCGGCCGCAGCAGTTCCAGCAGCGGCTGCAGCAGCGGCAGCCGCGGCGACGCATGGCGAAAGCCCGGCTTGTCGAGGAAGAAGCCGTGCACCAGTTGCCGGTTGTGCTGCGGGTCCAGCCCGGGTGCGTTCGACAGGATGGGGCTGGGCTGCCAGGGAAAGGCCGGGTCGAGCAGGGCCGCCTGCAGCGCCAGGTAGTCGTCTCGCGGCAGGGCGTCGTCCAGGATGCGCATGGGCCCCAGAGTATGGCGGAGCTGCTACGCTGCTTCCATGGCGTTCAAGATCCCGCAATCGGTGCTGGTGGTGATCCACACGTCCGCACTCGACGTGCTGCTGATGAACCGCGCCGATGCTCCCGGCCACTGGCAGTCGGTCACGGGCTCCAAGGACAGCGAGGACGAGAGCTTCGAGGCCGCCGCCATCCGCGAGGTGGCCGAGGAAACCGGCCTGGTCTGCGCCGACTGCGTGCTCACCGACTGGGGCCTGGAGAACGTCTACGACATCTATCCGCGCTACCTGCACCGCTACGCCCCCGGCGTCACGCGCAACCGCGAGCGGGTGTTCGGCCTGTGCGTGCCGGCCGGCGCGACGATCAAGCTCAACCCGCGCGAACACACGGAGTTCCGCTGGCTGCCCTGGCGCGAAGCGGCCGATGCCTGCTTCTCGCCGTCCAACGCCGAAGCGATCCTGATGCTGCCAGAATTCCGCCATGAGTAACGTGCTGCGGATCGCCACGTACAACATCCACAAGGGCGTTCAGGGCCTGGGGCCGGCCCGCCGGCTCGAGATCCACAACCTCGGCCATGCGGTCGAGCAGCTCGACGCCGACATCGTGTGCCTGCAGGAGGTGCGC
Organism: Pseudomonadota bacterium; assembly: GCA_023436025.1. Taxonomy (GTDB): domain Bacteria; phylum Pseudomonadota; class Gammaproteobacteria; order Burkholderiales; family Burkholderiaceae_C; genus Ramlibacter. The sequence goes on from JAEZKX010000240.1 coordinate 4,562, forward strand.
AAGCTGCACCGGCGCGAGGCCCAGTACTTCACCCGCTGGCCGGAGCTGCCGCAGGCCGAGTTCCTGTGCCCCGAGGGCTATTACGCCGTCTACCAGACCAATGCGACCACCAAGCACGGCGAGCACGGCAACGCGCTGCTGTCGCGGTGGCCCATCGTCTCGCAGGGTCACGAGGACATGTCCGACCACCGCTTCGAGCAGCGCGGCCTGCTGCACGTGCAGGTGAAGGTCAAGCGCCGCGTCGTCCACGTGGTCGTGGTGCACCTGGGCCTGATCGCCGGCAGCCGGATGCGGCAGGTGGAGCAGCTGGCCCGCTTCATCGAGCGCGAGATCCCGCGCACCGCGCCGGTGGTGGTGGCCGGCGACTTCAACGACTGGGGCGCCAAGCTGCGCGGCGCGCTCAACGGCCATGGCTTCCGGGATTTCGTCGGCGAACGGGTGCTCACCTACCCCTCGCGGCTGCCGCTGACGCAACTGGACTTCGTCTATGCCCGCGGCCTCAAGCCGGTGGGCCTGCAGGTGCCGCGCGGGCGCATCTGGTGGCGCATGTCGGACCACCTGCCCCTGATCGCGGAATTCAAGCTCTAGGATGGCGCGCGGACTGCCCGACTTGCGCGCCGGCCATCGCCTCCGCCTGCTGGAGGGCAGCCGCGCCTTCTTCCCGGCGCTGGTCGCCGCCATCGACGCCGCCCGCGCCGAGGTGCTGCTGGAGACCTACATCTTCGACTTCACCGGCGACGCCGCCGAAGTGGCCCAGGCGCTGGAGCGGGCGGCGCACCGCGGCGTGCTGGTGCGCGTGGTGGTCGACGGCTTCGGCTGCCCGCGCCTGCCCGCGGTGTGGCAGATGCGCTTCCACAAGGTCGGCGTGCAGTGGCTGGTCTACCGGCCGGTGACGGCGCTGGGGCTGCTGTCGCCGACCCAGTGGCGGCGGCTGCACCGCAAGCTGTGCGTGGTCGACGGCGTGCTCGGCTTCTGCGGCGGCATCAACATCCTGGACGACTTCCACGATCCCAACCACGGACCGCTGCAGGCGCCACGCTTCGACTTCACGCTGGAGGTGTCCGGCCCGCTGGTGGCGCAGATGCGCGATTCCATGGTGCAGCTGGCCGCGCGCATCGACGCCGTCGGCCGGCTGCGGCGGGCGCAGCTGACCAGCGCCCTGGAAACCTGG
>JAEZKX010000259.1 GCA_023436025.1 Pseudomonadota bacterium
GCGAGGCGGCAATGGCCGAGCCGACGCCGCCGCTGCCCACCACCAGCGCCCGGGCGCCTCGCAGCTCCAGCCCCTTGCGGCGGAGGCCCCGCACGAAGCCCTCGCCGTCGAACATGTCGCCCAGCAGCCGGCCGTCGGCCAGGCGCTTGACCGCATTGCAGGCCCCGGCCACGCGCACCATGGGCGTCACCTCGTCGACCAGGTCGACCACCCGCACCTTGTGCGGCATGGTGATGAGCGCGCCGCGGATGTTCTCCAGCGTGAACAGGGCGCGCAGCACGCCGGCGAAGCCCTCGGGCTTGCAACCCATGGGCACCACCACCGCGTTGATGCCCGCCGACGCGAAATGGGGGTTGTAGATCATCGGCGCCTTGAAGGCGTGGGTGGGCCAGCCCAGGTGCGCGATGAACTCGGTCTGGCCGTCGATGACCGGCGGCGCGGGCAGGCGGGCGTTCATCGCAAGGCGGGATTGTCCGGTTCCTGCTTGCGCACCAGGCCCTCCAGCGCCAGCACGTAGCCCTGCACGCCGAAGCCGACCACGATGCCGGCGGCGGCGGGCGAGATCCACGACTGGTGGCGGAAGGCCTCGCGCGCATGCACGTTGGAGATGTGGCACTCGATCACCGGGAACGGATCGACGCCCTTGATCGCATCGTGCAGCGCCACCGAGGTGTGCGTGAGCGCCCCGGCGTTCAGCACGCAGCCCAGCGCCAGGCCCTGCTTGTGCAGGCCGCCCCATTCGTGCAGCTTGTCGATCAGCGCGCCTTCCCAGTTGCTCTGGAAGCACTCGACCTCGTAGCCCAGGCGCGCGGCGGCGACGCGGCACAGGTCCTCGACGTCGCCCAGCGTGGTCGCGCCGTACACGGCGGGCTCGCGCGTGCCGAGGAGGTTGAGGTTGGGACCGTTGAGAACGAGGATCTTTTTCATGGCGCGATTATTTGCGCAGGCGCTCCAGCTCGGCCATCAAGGCTTGAACCGTGCCTTCGCCCACGCTGGCCGAATGCTTGGCGATCACCGGCTTCATCTTCTCGCGCAGCTTCGCCTGTTCGGCCGCCGGGAACTCGCTGACCTGCATGCCGCCCTTCTTGAGGTCCTCCAGGCCGGCCAGCAGTTGCGCGCGCGACTGCGTGCGCTGGTAGGCGATGGACTCCGTCGCCGCGTCCTGCAGCACCTTGCGGTCTGCGGGCGCCAGGCTGTCCCAGAAGCGCTTGCTGACCACGATGGACTGCGGGTTGTACTGGTGGTTGGTGAGCGTGATGTACTTCTGCACCTCGAACAGCTTGGCGCCCTTGATGGTGGCCACCGGGTTCTCCTGGCCGTCCACCGCCTTCTGTTCCAGCGCCGCGTACAGCTCCGGGAAGGGCAGCGGCGTCGGGTTGGCGCCCAGCGCCGTCACCCAGTCGACGTTGATCGGGTTGGGAATGACGCGCAGCTTGAGTCCGGCGATCTCCTCGACCTTGGTGATCGGCCGGCGGCTGTTGGTGATGTGGCGAAAGCCCAGCTCGTAGTAGCCCAGTCCGACCAGGCCCTTGTCCTCCAGCTTGGCGTGCAGCCCCTTGCCGAAGGCGCCGTCGACCACCGCGTCGGCCTCGCGCGGATTGGCGAACAGGAAGGGGAAGTCGTAGATGGCGAACTCCTTCACCACGCTGGCGAAGATGCCGGAGTTCATCGACGCCATCTCCAGGGTGCCGCCCTGCAGCGCCGACACGTTGGCCTGGTCGCTGCCCAGCGCGCCGCCCGGGAACACGTTGACCTTCAGCCGCCCGTCGGACTTCTTCTCGACCAGTTCGGCGAACTTCTCCATGCCCATCACCACGGGATGGCCCTTGGCGTTCTGGTTGGCGAACTTGATCGTCCTGGTCTGCGCCAGGGCGGTGCCGGCGGCGGCGAGCGCCACGGCCGCCACGAGGGTCTTGAGGAACATCCGCTTCATGCTTGTCTCCGGTTGCGGGTGGGAAGTCGTCAGCCGTACAACCAGCGGGCCGGCACGGTGACGAGGCTGGGGAACAGGACCATCAGGAACATGACCGCGAACTGCGCCAGCATGAACGGCCACACGCCGCGCGTGACCTGGTCCATGCCCATCTTGCCGACGCCGGCCACCGTGCTGAGGACGGTGCCCACGGGCGGCGTCACCAGGCCGATGGCGTTGTTGATCATGAACAGCACGCCGAAGTAGACCGGGTCGATCCCGGCGGCCTTGACCAGCGGCATGAACACCGGTGTCAGGATCAGGATGGTGGGCGTCATGTCCATGGCCGTGCCCACCAGCATGGTGACCACCATCATCGCCAGCATCAGCAGCATGGGCCGGTCGAGCAGCGGCTGCAGCAGCGCCACCAGCTCGCCCGGCAGGTTGGCCACCGTGATCATCCAGGCCGACACCATGGCCGCGGCGACCAGGAACATGATGACGGCGGTGGTTTGCGCGGCCGCGGCGAACAGGCCGTACAGCTGCGACCACTTCAGCTCGCGGTAGACGACCATGGCGACGAACAGCGCGTAGACGGCGGCCACGACGGCAGCCTCGGTCGGCGTGAACACGCCGAACTTGAGGCCGGCCACCACGATGACCGGCAGGCCCAGCGCGAACAGCGCGTCGCGCGCCGCCGCCAGCACGTCGGCGAAGCTGCTGCGCGGCAGCGGCGCGACCTTTTCCTTGCGCGCCAGCCACCACCAGGTGAGCCACAGGGCGGCGCCCAGCATGAGGCCGGGGAAAATGCCGGCCATGAACAGCCTGGAGATGGACACGTTGGCCGCCACGCCGAACACCACGAAGCCGATGCTGGGCGGGATGATGGGTCCCATCACGCTGGCGGCGGAGATCAGGCCGGCCGCGCGCGCCTTGTCGTGGCCGGCGCGGTGCATCATGGGCAGCAGCAATGCCGTGAGCGCCGCGGCGTCGGCGACGGCCGAACCCGACAGGGCCGACATCAGCGCCGCCGCCACGATCACCACGTAGCCCAAGCCGCCGCGGACGTGGCCGACCATGGTCATGGCCAGGTTCACGATGCGGCGCGACAGGCCGCCGGCGTTCATGATCTCGCCGGCCAGCATGAAGAAGGGCACCGCCAGCAGGGGAAAGCTGTTGGCGCCCTCGATCGTGTTCTGCGCCAGGATCTGCGGGTCGAACATGTCCAGGTGCCACATCAGGGCGGCACCGGTGGCCAGCAGGGCAAAGGCGATGGGCAGGCCCAGCGCCATGGTGCCGAGCAACGCGCCGAGGAAGATGGCGATGGTCATGGGCGCAGGCTCCTGGGCGCGTCTGGCTCCACGGGGGGCACCCGGTCGGCCGCGGCCGGTGGCTCGTCTTCGGACTCGCGCACGGCAACCAGTTCGTCCTCGGACAGCCTGCCCGTGACCAATCGCCACAGGTCGTGCAGGATGAGCAGCGCGGCCAGCACCGCGAACACCACGCCGCTGGCGTAGAACCAGGCCATGGAAGCCTCCATCACCGCGCTGGTGCTCCCCATGTTGATGACGGTCTGCTGCCAGGCGCCGCGCAACATCAGCCAGCACAGGTACAGCATCAGCAGGTGCGTGAGGGCCAGGCAGGCCTTCTTGCCCAGGGGCGGCAGCCGCGACACCAGCACGTCGGTGCCCAGGTGGGCGCGCCGCCGCAGGGCCACCAGCGCGCCCAGGAACGTCATCCAGACGAACAGCCAGCGCGAGAGCTCCTCGGAGATGGTCAGGCCGGCGTTGAAGCCGTAGCGCAGCACCACGTTGCCGAACACCATGACGACCATGGCGGCCAGGCACACCACCATCAGGAGGGTGAGCAGGCGGCAGGCGTGGTCGATCAGCTTGGCGGTCATGGCAAAGGCCTCGCCGCCGATTTTGTACGGACTGGTTAGTTTTCCGCCTAGGGGAAACCCGGCGCGGCTAGCCGCGCACGAAACGCACCACCATCTCGACCACGTTGTCGCGACGGTGCGCCACATAGGCCGGCGAGGTGGTGTCGCGCTTGAAGATCAGGCCGAAGGTGTGCCGGTTGGACACGTTGAAGAAGCTCAGCGCCGAGATGGAGGCGTGGATGTCGACCGGATCCAGGCCCTTGCGGAACACGCCCTCGCGCACGCCGCGTTCGTAGAGGTCGCGGATGGCGGCGATGGCCGGTACGTTCAGCTCCTGGATGTGCGCGCTCTGCGCGAGGTACTGGCCGCGGTTGATGTTCTCGCTCATCACCAGGCGGATGTAGTTCTCGTGGGCCAGATGGTGGTCGAAGGTGAAGGCCACCAGCCGCCGCAGCGCCTGCTCGGGCTCGAGGTCCTCCAGGTGCAGCTGCGCCTCGATCTCGCGCACCCGGCGATACGACTCCTCCAGCACGGCCAGGTACAGCCCCTCCTTGCTGCCGAAGTAGTAGTAGATCATCCGCTTGCTGGTCTGCGTGGCCGCGGCGATCTCGTCGATGCGCGCGCCGGCCAGCCCCTTCTCGCCGAATTCCGCGGCGGCCACCTCGAGGATGTCGGCCTTGGTGCGGTCGGGGTCGTTGGTGCGCGTCGCTTCCTTGGCCGCACCTGCGCGCGCCGCGCGCCGGCCATGTACCAGCTGGTTCATTACGCCAGTATAGGCGCGGCGGCGTACTCCGGCACCTGCAGCCGCAGCCAGGTCCGCAGGGCGGCGCCATCGGGCTGCGGGCCGGCCGCCTCGAGCCAGCCGGCGACAGCCTCCACATCGGGCAGCGGGCCGTTGGTCTTGGCGATGCGCAGCTTGGCATGCGGCGTCGGCTCGCTGGTCTCGTCGCTGGCCAGCAGCTCCTCGTACAACTTCTCGCCCGGGCGCAGGCCGCTGTAGGTGATGGGCACCTCCTGCTCGGTCTTGCCCGAGAGGCGGATCAGCATGCGGGCGAGGTCCACGATCTTCACTGGCTCGCCCATGTCCAGCACGAAGATCTGGCCCGAGCGCCCCATCAGCCCGGCCTGCAGAACCAGCTGCGCGGCCTCGGGGATGGTCATGAAATAGCGCACGATGTCCGGATGGGTGACGGTCACCGGTCCGCCGCGCGCGATCTGCGCGGTGAACAGCGGCACCACCGAACCGCTGGAACCCAGCACGTTGCCGAAGCGCACCGACATGAACTGCGTGCCGGGCTCGCGCAGCGCCACCGCCTGCACCAGCAGTTCGGCCAGCCGCTTGCTGGCGCCCATCACGTTGGTCGGATTCACCGCCTTGTCGGTCGAAACCAGCACGAAGCGGCTGGCCCCGCAGGCCGCGGCCGCACGCGCGGCGTGCAGCGTGCCAAGCGCGTTGGTGCGCAGCGCCTCGATCTCGTTGTGCTGTTCCATCAACGGCACGTGCTTGTAGGCCGCGGCATGGAACACGACCGCCGGTCGGTGCTGCTCGAAGATCGCGCGCAGACGTTCCGGCTCGCGCACGTTGGCGGTGTAGTACACGCCCTGCATCTGCGGGTGGGCCTGGCGCAGCTCCTGTTCGAGCTGGTAGATGTTGTACTCGGACACGTCGACGCACACCAGCCGCGCCGCGCCAAAGCGCGCGATCTGCCGGCACAGCTCGGAGCCGATGGAGCCGCCGGCGCCGGAGACGAGGACGGTCTGGCCGGAGAACATTTCCGCGAGCCCGGCGACGTCGAGCACCACCGGCGCCCGTCCGAGCAAGTCTTCCAGTTCCACATGGCGCGGGCCGTCAGCCTGCGGCGCGAGCCACTGGTCGGCCCGCTGGACGTGCAGCAGCGTGATGCCGGCCTTGGCCGCCAGCATCAGCGCCTCGCGGCGCTCCGCCGAGCCCGGCGGGCTGGCGACCAGCACCGTCTGCGCATGCAGGTAGCGGCACACCTCCGGCA
>JAEZKX010000324.1 GCA_023436025.1 Pseudomonadota bacterium
GCGGCAGAACTTCTCCAGCTCGCGCACGATGGCCTGGCCGCTGACCGCGTTCTTCGCGCGCGGGCCGACGTCCAGGCTGAGCTTCATTTCGTACTTGCGGAAGAAGGCGTCGAACAGCTCGCCGCCCAGGGTGGCGTGGGCCGTCAGGGTGTCGGCCCGCGGGTCGTGCCGCAGCAGGATCGCGCACAGCGGCTGCGGCGCCGGGCCCGACAGCACCTGCGCACCGCGCGCGGGGTCGTACTGGCTGTGCTCGGCGCAGCAGTGGATCACGTTGTCGTGCTGGCCCTGGCGCGCGCGGGTCTTGCGGAAGCTGATGAAACTCACCTGCGGCGTCGGGTACACCAGCTGGTGGGCACAGATGGCCGAGAAGGCGACGATGCTGCGGTTCTTGCCCACGCCGCCCGGCCAGCGGTAGGCCTGGCGGTCCTGGGTGCGCAAGGCGTGCGGTGGCGCGGCCTGGCCCAGGTCCAGCAGGAATACCGGCGTGGCTTCGAAGGGATAGTGGAAGACGTAGTTCACCTGCGCGCGCAGGCTGGCGGCGCGCAGCGGCTGGCCGCGTTCGTCGACCAGCAGGGCCGCAGGGTATTCACGCGGCCTGGCGTCCGCCGCCAGTGCCGGCCAGGCCGAGGCCGCCGTCACGCAGGCCGCGCCCGCGCTGCAGGATCCGATGAAGTCTCGGCGGTCCACGGCGCCTCCGTCGGTGCAAAGGCACCAACATAGGGTCCGGCGTGGCGGCTGTCAAAGGCGTTTGCACGCACACCAAAGGGGCGATGGGCCAGGCGCCGCCCCTTCCGTATGATCGCCAGCCCATGCGCAGCCCTCCGCCCGTGTCCCTCCGCGACTGGCTGCATGACCTGGGAGGCGGCGCCACCACCGGCCTGGTGCTGGTGGTCTACGCCCTGACCTCGGCTGCCCTGCTGCTGCCGGGCCCGCTCGCGCATCTGCTGCCCCTCGGCCTGGGCGTGACCCTGGTCGCCGCTGCCGTCGGCGCCGCCGGCCTGGCCTGGCACAGCCAGTTGCCGCTGGCCGTGGCCGGCCCCGACAGCCCGGTGCTGTCGCTGCTGGCCGCGATGGCGGCGACCGTCGCCTTCACGGCTGGCCGCGAGGCCGCCGACGTCCTGCTGCTGGTGCTGGTGGCCACCCTCGCCTGCGCGCTGGTTTTCCTGGTGCTCGGCTACGGCCGCCTGGGCATGGCGGTGCGCTACGTGCCCTATCCGGTGGTCGGCGGCTTCCTGGCGTCGACGGGCTGGCTGGTGTGCGTCGGCGCGCTGCACGTGGCTGCGGCTCCCCCGGCCGGGCTGGAGGGCATCGACCTCCTGCTGGCGCGCGCCGCCGACCCGCGCCTGCTGGCCACCGTCGCCATCGGCCTGTTGTTCTGGATGCTGCTGCGACGCCTGCGGCAACCTGCGCTGCTGCCCCTGCTGATCGCCGGCGTGGCCGCCCTCCTGCTGGGTGGCCTCACCCTGGCCGGCCTGGCGCCCGCCGCCGCGCGGACGGCCGGCTGGATGTTCGCGCTGGACGCACCGGCGACCTGGTCGCCGCCCTGGATGTTGCCGGGAACGCCGCGCGACTACGACTGGGCGCGACTGGCCAGCCTGTGGCTGGACGTCCTCAGCGTGGCGGCGGTCGCCACCCTCACCATCCTGCTCGGTTCCTCGGGCCTGGAACTGATGACGCGCAGCGACATCTCGCTGGACCGCGAGCTGCGCACCCACGGCTGGCTCAACCTGGTCAGTGGACTGCTGGGCGGCTGCCCGGCCATCGTCTCGGTGGCGCGCAGCAAGGCCTTGCGCGAGAGCGGCGCCCGCAGCCGGCGCGCCGGCTTCGTCGCGGCGGCCGTCTGCATCGTGGCCGGCGCCGGCGCAGCCGGCATGGTGGCCTGGCTGCCCAAGCCGGTGCTGGCCGGTTTCCTGTTCGCCGTCGGCCTGTCCATCCTGTGGGAATGGGTGGTGCTGGCGCGCCGCACCATGGGGCTGGCGGACTGGACCCTGGTGATGGTCATCCTGGGCCTCACGGCCGTGCTCAGCTTTTCGGTGGCGGTGGCAGCCGGCGTCCTGGCCAGTTGCGTTCACTTCGCGCTTCGCGCCAGCCGCGTCGGCGTGGTGCAGCACGACATCGACGGCGCCGACGTGCGCAGCTCCGTGCTGCGGCCAGCCGCGCAGCGCGCCTTGCTGGCCGAACGGCGCGGCGCCGTGCGCGTGCTGGTGCTGCGCGGCGTGATCTTCTTCGGCACCGCCAGCACGCTGCTCGAGCGGCTGCGGCCGTTCCTCGCGCCGGCGCCGGGGCGCGTGCTGGTGCTGGACTTCCGCCAGGTGGCCAGCACCGATTCCTCGGCCGGCCTCACGTTCGCCAAGATCGCCCAGCTGGCGGCGCAGGCCGGTGTGCAGTTGGTCGTCAGCGGCGCCGCGGACACGGTCCGCGCGGTGCTGGCGGCAGCGCCTGGTGTGCGCTTCGTCGCCACCCTGGACCAGGCCCTCGACCTGGCGGAGGAGGCCGTGCTGCGCTCTGCCGGCGCCGATCCCGACACCACCCACGATCCGCTCGCGCGCTGGCTGTCCGCCGAGCTCGGCGCGATGCACTGGGCACGGCTGGCGCCGCTGCTGCAGCGGCTGGAGCTGGCAGCGGGCGCCGTCCTGCTGCGCCAGGGCGATCCGTCCGACGCGACCCTGTACCTGGTCGAATCCGGCCGCCTCGCGGTGACGCTGGACGGCCAGGGTGACGGCCGCCGCCTGGCCAGCCTGATGGCCGGCAACATCGTTGGCGAAATGGCCCTCTATTCGCCGAGCGCGCGGTCGGCCACCGTCACCGCGGAACAGCCTTGCGTCGTCTGGCGCCTGGGGCGCGACACCCTGGAGGCGCTGCACGTCAGCGCGCCCGACACGGCGATGCAGGTGCATGCCCTGGTGGTACGCACCATCGCCGAGCGCGTGCGCCAGGCCAATGCGACCATCGCCGCCCTGCAGCGCGGCGCCTAGCTATTGAGCTGGGCCCAGACCTTGTCCAGCCGTTTCGCGCTGACCGGCTGCGGCGTGCGCAGCTCCTGCGCGAAGAAGCTCACGCGCAGTTCCTCCAGCAGCCAGCGGAAGTCTTCCATGCGCGCGTCCATCGCGCCCTTGCGTTCGGCCAGCAGGCGCCAGAAGCGCTGCTCCTGCGGCTTGAGTTCGGCCATTCGGGCGGCGTCGCGCGCCGGGTCGGCGCGCAGCTTCTCCAGCCGCAGCACGATGCCCTTGAGGTAGCGCGGCAGGTGCTGAAGCCGCGGCCACGGCGTCGCGGCCAGGAAGCGCTTGGGCACCAGCCGCTGCAGCTGCTGCGCTGCGTCGGCGGTCGCATCGGGCTGGATGCGGGTGTCCTTGATCTTGCGGGCGGCCGCGGCGTAGTCGATGAGGATGGTCCCAGCCAGGCGCGCCACTTCGTTGGCGATCAGCGTCAGGCGGCCCCGCCCCTCGTCCAGCCGCTTCTTGAAGGCCGCGGCATCGGCCGGCAGCGGATCGAGCAGGAAGGCGCGTTCCAGCGCGACGTCGATGATCTGTGCGCGCAGTTCCTCCAGCGTCCCCAGCGGCATGTAGGCCACGGCCATCTTCTGCAGGTCCGGGATGTTCTTCTCGAGGTACTTCAGCGCGTCCTTCAGCTGCAGCGCGAACAGGCGCCGCAGGCCGACGCGGTGTTTCGCCGCGGCGACCTCCGGCTCGTCGAAAACCTCGATGGCGACCGCGTCGCCCTGGTCCACCAGCGCCGGAAAGCCGACCAGGCTGGTGCCGCCCTTGCGGATCTCCATCAGCTCGGGCAGTTCGCCGAAGGTCCAGGCGGTGTACTTCTCTCCTGCGCCATGCACCGGGACCTCGGCGGCAGCGCCCTTGGCCGCCGGTGCGGGGGCCGCGGCGGGCCCGCGC
>JAEZKX010000393.1 GCA_023436025.1 Pseudomonadota bacterium
GCGCGTTGACCAGCGAGGGCGGCACGAACCGGGGCCGGCTGGTGTCGATGCGGATGTCCAGCGGGGTGAAGATGGTGGTGCCGAAGCGCCCCAGGTGCTCGCGCAGCGCGGCCTCGGCCTGGGCGGCGTCGCGGGCCGGCTGGCGCGCGCAGGCCGCGGTGCCTTCGCCCACGTAGCCGTCCTCGTCGGTCAGGCGCAGCACGAAGCCGTCGTCGCTCTCGCCGAAGGCGGCCCAGACGCCGATGCGGCGGTCGCTGGACTTCTTCTCGAGCCGCCGCACCCAGTCCATGTCGCGGTTGCGGTTGATGCGGGTGCCGCGCCGCAGGTCCTTCAGGCCGGCGACCGGGTCCTTGGGGAAGACCCGCCAGCTGCCGGGCCGCCCCAGCGCTTCCGCGCGGTTGATGGCCAGCCCCACCAGCTCCTGCTGCAGGTCGAAGTAGCACAGGCCGTCGCCGTTGTGCAGCACCTTGGCCGGGTCGTCGAGTTCGAGCTCGATGGCATCGGCGCCCACCTTGGCCACCCAGCCGATCGCCTGGCCCGGGTTCTTGGGCGAGTCCATGGCCGCGATGTCGTCCTGCCGGCCGTTGACGAAGTAGTCGGTGAAGGCGCGGTTGAAGTTCTGGTCGGGGTCGGGTGTGAAGGTGAAGGTGGTGCGGCCGCTGGAGGCGCGCGCCAGCGGGAAGTCCGACGCCTCGCGCGCCTCGATCAGTTCGTCGAACAAGAGGCGGTAGTGGGCCGTGATGTTCTTCACGTAGCCCATGTCCTTGTAGCGGCCCTCGATCTTGAAGCTGCGCACCCCGGCGTCGACCAGCGCCGCCAGGTTGGCGCTCTGGTTGTTGTCCTTCATGGACAGCACGTGCTTGTCGTGCGCGACGAAGCGGCCCTGCGCGTCGACCACGTGGTAGGGCAGGCGGCAGGCCTGCGAGCAGTCGCCGCGGTTGGCGCTGCGCCCGGTGTGCGCATGGCTGATGTAGCACTGGCCGGAATAGGCCACGCACAGCGCGCCGTGGATGAAGAACTCCACCTTGCAGCGGTCCGGGTCCAGGCCGGCGTGGATGGCGCGGATCTGCTCCAGCGTCAGCTCGCGCGCCAGCACGATCTGGGAGAAGCCCACGTCCTGCAGGAAGCGCGCCTTCTCCACGGTGCGGATGTCGGTCTGGGTGCTGGCGTGCAGCTGGATCGGCGGCAGGTCCAGCTCCAGCAGGCCCATGTCCTGGATGATGAGGACGTCGGCGCCGGCGTGGTAGACGGCCCAGGCCATGCGCCGCGCCGCTTCCAGCTCGTCGTCGCGCAGGATGGTGTTGTGCGTGACGAAGACGCGGCTGCCGAAGCGGTGCGCATGGCGGACCAGCCGCTCGATGTCCTGCACCGAATTGCCGGCGGACACGCGCGCGCCGAAATCCGGTCCGCCGATGTAGACGGCGTCCGCGCCATGGTTGACGGCCTCGATGCCGATGTCGGCGTCGCGCGCGGGAGCGAGCAGCTCCAGCTGGTGGTAGAGCAGGGACATGGGGCACGCGGCCGCCTGCTGCGGGCGCGGAGGCTGGAAAAGGCGCGATTCTATCGGCCTGCCGGGCGCCCGCCAGGGGCCGTCCGGCGGCACCCTACACTTGCGCCCGTGCCGACTTCTGCCCAACGGTTCGACCGCATCGACGCCCTGCGCGGCCTCGCCATCGTCTGGATGACGGTGTTCCATTTCTGCTTCGACCTCGACCACTTCGGCTGGCTGGACCAGGATTTCTACGGCGATCCGTTCTGGACGCTGCAGCGCACCGCCATCGTCAGCCTGTTCCTGTTCTGCGCCGGACTCGGGCAGTCGGTGGCGGTGGCGCAGGGCCAGCGCTGGCCGCGCTTCTGGAAGCGCTGGGCCCAGGTGGCCGGCTGCGCCCTGCTGGTGACGATCGGGTCGCTGTGGATGTTCCCGCGCAGCTACATCAGCTTCGGCGTGCTGCACGGCATTGCCGTGATGCTGGTGATCGTGCGCCTGACGGCCGGCTGGGGACGCTGGCTGTGGCTGGCCGGCGCCTTGCCCATCTTCCTGTGGCTGTCCGCGCCGGCCGTCCATGTCGCCTGGCCGCAGCTGGAGTTCCTGAACGACCGCGCCTGGAACTGGATCGGCCTGGTCTCGCGCAAGCCAGTCACCGAAGACTATGTGCCGCTCCTGCCCTGGCTGGGCGTGATGTGGTGGGGCGTCGCCGCCGGCCAGTGGCTGCAGCGCGACCATGCGGCCTTCGTGCAAGGTCGCATTCCGCGCGGCGCGGCGCCGCTGGCCTGGATGGGGCGGTGGAGCCTGAGCTGGTACATGCTGCACCAGCCTGTCCTGATCGGGGCGCTGATGCTCGCGCGGCAGGTGTAGGGCCCGGGTCGGGCCGGTGGCCGGGCGGGTGCGCGGGTTGGGTGGTCGCGCCGGGGCGCCGCATGTCGCCGCAGCTACGGCCGAGCGGGTTGTTCATGGTTGGCGGCGCGCTCCTACAAGTTGGAGCGGTGGGCGAACGTAATGTGGCCCCCGGCAATTCCGCCGCAACAACGAGGCCACCCCCCATGCCCAAGGATACGAAGGCGCCTGCGGGCGCGAAGAAGGCAGCAGCGAAGGCAGCCGCACGCAACACCGACAGCGGGCCGGCCCGGCTGCCCGACGAAGCGACCGACGACCTGCCGGCCCAGCGCATGGCGCAGACGCAGGCCCTGGCCGCCGCGATGCCGGACAACCCGACCAAGCCGCTGGAGTACGGCTTCGACAACGGCGTCCATCCCCATCCGGGCGCCACGGCCGAGGCAGCTTCGCGCCTGCCGGCGGCCAGCACGCTGAGCGAGGTCAACGGCACCGACAAGACCGGCACCGCGCCCATCGACGGCGTCAACCACACCATCGAGTCGCTCGACCGCGTGCGCGTCGACTCCACCGCGCGGCCGCTGACCACCAACCAGGGCGTGCTGATCGCCGACAACCAGAACTCGCTGAAGTACGGCACACGCGGACCGGTGCTGCTGGAAGACTTCATCCTGCGCGAGAAGATCACCCACTTCGACCACGAGCGGATTCCCGAGCGCATCGTGCATGCGCGCGGCTCAGGCGCCCACGGCTTCTTCGAGTGCTACAAGCCGCTGACTCGCTACACCAAGGCCGCGCCCTTCCAGGCCGCCGGCAAGATCACGCCGGTGTTCGTGCGCTTCTCCACCGTGCAGGGCGAGCGCGGCTCCAAGGACACGGCCCGCGACGTGCGCGGCTTCGCCGTCAAGTTCTACACCGACGAGGGCAACTGGGACCTGGTTGGCAACAACATGCCGGTGTTCTTCATCCAGGACGCGATGAAGTTCCCCGACCTGATCCACGCGGTCAAGCCCGAGCCGCACCACCAGATGCCGCAGGCGGCCAGCGCGCACGACACCTTCTGGGATTTCGTCTCGCTGATGCCCGAGTCCACGCACATGCTGATGTGGGTGATGAGCGACCGCGCCATCCCGCGCAGCTACGCCACCATGCAGGGCTTCGGCGTGCACACCTTCCGCCTGGTCAACGCCGAGGGCGAGTCGGTGTTCTGCAAGTTCCACTGGACGCCCCTGGCCGGCACCCATTCGCTGGTGTGGGACGAGGCGGTGAAGATCTCGGGCGCCGACCCGGACTACCACCGGCGCGACCTGTGGGAACGCATCGAGGCGGGGGCCTATCCCGAGTACGAGCTGGGCGTGCAGATCTTCACCGAGGAGCAGGCCGAGGAATTCAGCTTCGACATCCTCGATGCGACCAAGATCATCCCCGAGGAACTGGTGCCGCTGACCCCGGTGGGCCGCCTGGTGCTGAACCGCAACCCCGACAACTTCTTCGCCGAGACGGAGCAGGTGGCCTTCTGCACCGCGCACGTGGTGCCGGGCATCGACTTCTCCAACGACCCGCTGCTGGCCGGCCGCATCCACTCCTACGTGGACACGCAGATCTCGCGCCTGGGCGGGCCCAACTTCCACGAGATCCCGATCAACTCGCCCATCGTGCAGGTGCACAACAACCAGCGCGATGGCATGCACCGCCAGGCGATCAACCGCGGCCGCGTGGCCTACGAGCCGAACTCCCTGGCCGGCGGCTGCCCCTTCCAGGCCGGCGCCGCGCACGGCTTCGTCTCCGTCCCCGCGCGCATCCGCGCCGAGGAGGAGCAGGGCAAGGTGCGCGCCAAGCCGGAGAAGTTCGCCGACCACTACACCCAGGCCCGGCTGTTCTTCGACAGCCAGACGCCGGTGGAGCAGGACCACATCGCCAATGCCTTCCGCTTCGAGCTGTCGAAGGTGACGGTGCCGGCCGTGCGCGAGCGCATGGTGGCGGGCCTGCGCAACGTGTCGGAATGGCTGGCGGAAAAGGTCGCGATGGGCCTGGGCATCGACCCGCTGCCGGCGCCGCTGCCGCTGGCCATGCCCGACCCGGTCGAGCCCGAGGTGCGCAAGTCGCCGCCGCTGTCGCTGCTGGCACGGCCCGGCGACGGCAGCCTGAAGGGGCGCAAGGTGGCGCTGCTGGTGGCGCCGGGCGTCGAAGGCGGTTCGCTGGCGCAGGCGCAGGCGGCGCTGGTGGAGCAAGGCGTGGTCGCGCGCCTGGTGGGCCCGCGCCTGGGCCGCATGCCCACCACCGCCGGTGACGTGATGGAAGCCGATGCGACGCTGGAAAACGAGCCCGGCTTCCTGTTCGACGCCCTGGTGCTGCCTGACGGCGACGCGGCCGTGGCGGCCCTGGCGCAGGACGGCCACACCATGGAGTTCATCAAGGACCAGTTCCGCCACTGCAAGCCCATCCTGGTGCTCGGCGCCTCGAAGCTGCTGCTGGCGAAGGCCGGCCTGCCGGTCGCCATGGACAAGAGCCAGGCGCAAGGCGACACCGGCCTGGTGCTGGTGGAGTCCGACCAAGCCGATGAAGGCATCGCCGCCTTCATCGCGGCCATGCGCAAGCACCGCCACTTCGGCCGCGAGATGGATCCCCCGATGCTGTGAAGGAGCCGGACATGAAACTGTTGCCAAAGAAGCCGGCGATGCCGGCCGCCCTGCCCATGCCTGCTGCCGCGGCTGATGTGCCCAAGGACGCGTGCGACCTGCTCGACGCCGACCATGTGGCGGTGAAGCACCTGATGGTGGAGTACGCGCGCCTGGCCGCCGCGGCGCCGCTGCTCGACCCGCGCGGCGAACGGCGCGCCATCGCGCAGAGGATCTGCAAGGAGCTGACCGTCCATGCGCAGATCGAGGAGGAGATCTTCTACCCGGCGCTGCAGGGCGCCGTGCCCGGCGAGCAGCTGGAGGAGGCCCGCGAGGAGCACCAGGGCATCAAGGGCCTGGTGGCGCGGATCCAGGGTATGCGCAATGCCGACCCGGCCATGGACGAACTGGTCGCCGAGCTGGCGCGCGAGGTGGAGCACCACGTGAAGGAGGAGCGCGACGAGATCTTCCCCGAGGCCAAGGCGGCGGAGTCGGTCGACCTGGTGGCCCTCGGCGAACAGCTGAAGGAGCGGCAGGCGCAACTGCAGTAGCGGCAAGGCCCCGGCAGGGCCGGGTGTGCTCGCGCGCGCGAGCATACCCTCGGGCGCCGTCCTGGCCCATGGGTGCGTTTGGCGGCACGGCGCCAGCACCCGCTCACGGCAGCCCGGAAACGACAAAGCGGCCCCGCGGGGCCGCTTTGTCTCGACGCTCGAAGCGCTTACTCGACCTTCGCCTTCTTGCGCAGGTCTTCCTGGAACGCCGCCAGCTTCTGCTGCTGCAGCTGCTGGGCGATCTGCGGCTTCACTTCCTCCAGCTTGGGCAGCTGGGCTTCGCGCACGTCGTCGACGCGGATCACGTGCCAGCCGAACTGCGACTTGACCGGGGTGTCGGTCATCTGGCCCTTGTTCAGCTTCACCATGGCCTGCGAGAACTCGGGCACGTAGCTGCCAGCGCTGGCCCAATCGAGGTCGCCGCCATTGGCGCCGGAGCCCGGATCCTTGGACTGCTTCTTGGCGATGTCCTCGAACTTCTGACCCTTCTTGATGTCGGCGATGATCTTCTTCGCCTCGTCTTCCTTCTCGACCAGGATGTGGCGCGCCTTGTACTCCTTGCCGCCGTTGGCCGCGACGAACTTGTCGTACTCGGCCTGGATCTCGGCGTCGGTCACCGGGTTCTTCTTCTGCTGGTCGGCGAACAGTTCACGAATCAGGATGGTCTGGCGGGTCAGTTCCATCTGTGCCTTGTAGTCATCGCTGGCGTCCAGCCCGCGCTTGACCGCTTCCTGCATGAAGATCTCGCGCGCGATGACCTCGTCCTTCAGCTGGCCCGCCATCTCCGGCGGCACCGGGCGCCCGGCCTTGGCCATCTGCGACTGCAGCATCTCGACGCGCGCCATGGGCACCGGCTTGCCGTTGACGATGGCGACGTTCTGCGCGGCGGCGGGCAGGACGAGGCCCAGGGTGGCGGCAGCGGCTGCCGCCAGGATGACTTGTTTCATGGAGTACCTTGAGGGGTCGGGGTTCAGAGCGTTTCGATCGCGAGGGCGTGCAGGCCACGGTCGAGAAAATCGCGCAGGGCATCATACACAAGGCGATGCCGCGCCACCGGCGGCTTGCCGGCGAAAAGGGGTGAGGCGATGCGGACCCGGAAATGGGTGCCGACGCCGGTGCCGTCCTGCCCCGCATGGCCTGCATGGGCGGCACTTTCGTCGATCACTTCGAGCCGCGTCGGCGCGAGGCGTTCGGACAGGCGCGCGTGCAGCGCCTGCGCGGTGATGCCGGTGCCGGGGGCGTTCACGAGTCGCCGGCGCCGGCTTCCTTGCCGTCCTTGATGTAGCGGCCGAGGTAGAAGGCCTGGCCGATGACGAACAGCGCCATCAGGCCCAGCCCGCCGAACAGCTTGAAGCTCACCCAGGTGTCGGTGTCGAAGCGGTAGGCGACCCAGAGATTGAGCACGCCCATCAGGGCGAAGAAGGCGATCCAGCTCCAGTTCATGGCGCGCCAGGCGACCTCGGGCAGCTCCAGCTGCGCCCCCATCAGGGACTTCAGCAGGTTCTTGCGGAAGAACAGCATCCCGACTGCCAGCGCGCCGCCCATCAGCCAGTACAGCACCGTCGGCTTCCATTTGATGAAGGTCTCGTCGTGGGCGAGGATGGTGGCGCCGCCGAACACCACGATGATGCCCAGGCTGAGCCATTGCATGGGCTCGACCTTGCCGTTGGACCAGCGCAGCCAGGCGATCTGGGCGATGGTCGCGGCAATCGCCACGCCGGTGGCGACGTAGATGTCCCACACCTTGAAGGCAGCGAAGAAGAGGACGATGGGGAAGAAGTCGACCAGCAGTTTCATTCAGTTCTTTTCGTCTTGTGGCTGGAAGTCCAGCGAGGCCGAGTTCATGCAGTAGCGCAGGCCTGTCGGCTGCGGCCCGTCCTCGAAGACGTGCCCCAGGTGAGCGCCGCATTGTGCACACACCGTTTCGGTGCGGATCATGCCGTGGCTGAAGTCGCGCAGTTCGCGGATGGCGCCCGGCACGGCCTCGGAGAAGCTCGGCCAGCCGCAACCGGCATCGAACTTCGTTTGGGAGTCGAACAGCTTGGCGCCGCAGCAGATGCAGTGGTAGCTGCCATCGGCCCAGACCCGCTCGTACTTGCCGCTGTAAGGCCGCTCGGTGGCGGCCTGGCGGGTCACCTGGAAGGCGCCGGGCTCAGCGCCCTTGGCTTCCAGGATCGCCCTCCATTCGGCGTCGGACTTGCGGATCGGGAATTGCTCGTTCATGGCTGCGTTGGACCGTGGGGGAAAGGCTTAGTTTCTCCGATGCGGCGACTTCGTACCGTCAGCGTGCCAGCCGCCCCCGCGGTCGCCGGGCCAAAGGCCCCGGCGCAGGGATGGATTAGGGGAGTCGATCAGCCGAATTTAGGCTATTTTCTTAATCGTCAAGACCCTGCCACGGTTCTCATCCATGGTGTAGGAATCCCCTGTCAGTTCTGACAGTGTCGAGCCGGATTCCCGACGTACATAATGCAACAAACGCCCGGCCAGGCGTCAAGAAGTAAACAAGGTTGAAGGAATGAGCAGCAGTCGTTTTGTCGAAGCGCTCCGCCAGCAGGTGGATGCCCAATGGGACCAGATCAAGCGGGGACCTTTCTGGCGCCTCGTCCTGCAGCAGACGGTCACGCGGCCGCTGTACCGTGACCTGATGCTGCAGGTGTATCACTATTCGCGCCACAACGCGATGAACCAGGCCGTGACGGCGTTCGTTCCCGCACCCGAGGGCCTGCTGCGCTTCGTGTTCCGCCATGCCGCCGAGGAGTTGGGCCACGAGCGCATGGTCACCCATGACTTGCGCAGCATTGGCCTGCTGCAGGAGTCGGACCTTGAGTTGCCGCCACTCCCCGCGACGGAGGCGCTCATCGGCTACCTGTATTCGGTGGGGCTGCGCTACGGTCCAATCCCGCGCTTGGGCTACAGCTTCTGGGCCGAAGGTGCCCACGGCCACATCGCCGAGATCGTCGCCAAGGTCAGCAAGGACCTGCAGTTGCGCCCCGACAACCTGACATTCTTCGGTTCGCACGCCGAAGCGGACGTCGCCCATGCGCAGCAGGTGGAGGAAGCGATCGAGCGCTTTGCCACCACCGAACAGGATCGCGAACTGGTCCTGCGCGTCGCCACCACCTCGCTCTACCTGACCGGGCAATTGCTCGACCAGGTGGCGCACCGCCATCGCTGAGGAGCCTGCCATGATGAACCTGCAAACCTATACGCCCACCGGTCCCCTGATGCCGCCGCCCGACGCCCCTCGCGCGTTCTGCGCCAGCGACGTCGTCGTGCGCCATCTCAAGACGCCCGCCGAGATCGCGAGCGTGCTGCACCTGCGCGAGGAGATCGACCTGTCCGTCCATGCGGCCGCAGGGCCGCAATTCGAACTTCTCGAAAAAAAAGAGACGAGTGCGGGTATGTCATCGCATTCGACCTGAATGGCGAACGCATCGGCACCGTGCGCATCGTGCCGATGGGATATGGCTTGACCCTCACCGAGACGCTGCTGGAGCAGATGGGCCCGCAGGCGCCCATGGTCGTGGGGCCGGGTGACTGGGAGATCGGGCGCCTGGTGCTGGCGCCGGCCCACCGCACCGACGTCGACGCCCTGCGTCACTGCCTGTATCTCGCCCTGGAATACGTGCGCACCCAGGACCGCATCGACCGTCTCTTCGCCTCCTGTACCCACGTCCTCAGCCGCCTGTACCGCCGCTTCACTTTCCAGGCCTTCGCCCGCGACGTGCCGCTGCAGGGAACGTCCAAGACCTACACACTGATCATGGGGTGCCCGCAGGAGATCAGCCGCACGATCGCGCCGCGTGCGCCAACGGCGACCCAGTAAGCGCGAGCTGCCATGAAACTGCTGAAGCGCCTGTTCTCCCACTACGTCGAGTACCACCAGCACGGACCGCTGATGCTGCGGTACCTGAGCATGGCGGGCTTCCTGTTTTTCCCGGCGTATTACTTGCTGCGCTTCGCAAAGGGCGCGCCGGGTTACGACGACTGGATGATCCGCCTGGTCAACGCCATCCTTTGCATCGTCCTGTTCCTGCGTGAACGGTGGCCGCAACGCCTGAAGCCTTACTACTTCCAGTATTCGTACCTGGTGGTGATCGTCACGATGCCGCTCACCTTCATGTTCACCTCGCTCAAGCACGGCGGCGGCACCATCGCGGTGGGCAACACGCTCATGGCGGTCTTCCTGGTGCTGCTGCTTTCCGACTGGCGCAACATGGTGGTGATGCTGGTGACCGGCTTCGCCAGCGGGGTGCTGCTGTATGTGGCCACGGATCCCAATCCGACCATGCCGGTCGACTACGTCGCCCGGCTGCCCATCCTGCTGGCGGTGATGGTCGGCGGCAGCCTGTTCAAGTTCGCGGGCGAGCGGGCCACGGCCGAAAAGGTCCGCAGTGCCTACGCAGCCCTGGCCGGCTCCATCGCGCACGAGATGCGCAACCCGCTGGCGCAGATCAAGCACAGCCTGGAAGGCGTGCAGCAGGCGCTGCCGGCGTCGCGCCGGTCGCAGCCGCAGCTGCTCAGCGCCGAGGAGCTCAACGCGCTGCACCGGCACGTGGCCCAGGGCGAGCTGGCGGTCAAGCGCGGGCTGCAGGTCATCTCGATGACGCTCGACGAGGTCAAGGCCAAGCCGATCGACCCGTCCGGCTTCGCCTACCTCTCGGCCGCCGACGTCTGCGCCAAGGCGGTGCAGGACTACGGCTACGAAAGCGAGGAGCAGCGCAACTCGGTGGCGCTGCAGATCCGGCACGACTTCACCTTCCGCGGCGACGAGACAGCCTACCTGTTCGTGCTGTTCAACCTGATCAAGAACGCCCTGTACTACGTGCGAGAACCGCATTCGCAGGTGACCCTCATCGTCGACGACCACGTCGTGAAGGTGCGCGACAACGGACCGGGCATCCCGCGCGGCAAGCTCGAGGGGCTGTTCGAGCCCTTCCGGACCGCCGGCAAGGCCGGGGGCACCGGCCTGGGGCTGGCGTACTGCCGCCGGGTGATGCGCGCCTTCAACGGCGACATCGCTTGCGACTCGGTCGAGGGGGAGTTCACCGAGTTCACCATGCGCTTCCCGCCGGTGAGCGACCAGGAGCGCGAGGCGCACCTGCGCGCCGCCATCGCCCAGGCACGCACGCTGCTGGCCGGCAAGCGCCTGCTGATCGTCGAGGACGACCCGGTGCAGCGCATCGCCACCCGCCAGAAGCTGGGGCCGCTGGCGTTGACGGCCGAGCTCGACGAGGCGGCCGATGGCCAGACCGCGCTGCAGATGCTGGGCCGCCGCGCCTACGACCTGGTGCTGCTGGACATCCGCATGCCCGACATCGATGGCTACGCCGTGGCCGAGAAGGTGCGGCGCGAAGCCGGCATCAACCAGGACGTGCGCATCGTCGCCTACACGAGCGAGCCCGCCCACATCGCGCGCGAGAAGGCGCTGCGGCGCGGCATGGACGGCTTCGTCAGCAAGCCCTGCGCCCAGCTGCCGCTGCTGGCCGCGCTGCAGGACGCGGTGCAACAGCCGCGCGGCATTCCCAGCGGCGCGCTGGGCCGGCTGGCGGGCCGGCGCATCTTGCTGGCCGACGACAGTGCCTTCAACCGCAAGGCGGTGGCGGCCTACCTGCGCAATGCCGCGGCGACCGTCATCGAGGCGGAAAACGGCCGCGCCGTGCTGGAGCAGTTGCAGGCGCTGGAGGGCTTCGACGCCCTGGTCGTCGACCTGCACATGCCCGGCATGGACGGCCTGGAAACCGCGCATGCGATCCGCTCCAGCGGCGAGCCGTGGGCGCAGATTCCCATCATCGCGCTGACGGCGCGCTCCGACGAGCCCGCGGTGGCGGCGGCCCGGGCGGCCGGCATGAACGGCTTCCTGGTGAAGCCGGTCGATGCCGGCTTGCTGTACGAGACGCTGGTGCGCACCGTGAGCGGCGTGCCCACGGGCATCAGCCCCGCGCCGACCGCGGCGCCGGTGCCGGAGGAGGGCCTGTTGAACCTTCCGCGCCTGGAGAGCTACCGCCGCCTGGGCATGCTGGAGGAACTGCTCAATGACTACCAGCCGGAGATGGCGCGCCTGGTGGGCACGCTGACCGATGCCGCGGGCCGCGGCGACCGCGACGCCAGCCTGGCGGCGCTGCATTCGCTGCTTGGCATGAGCGGCGAAGCCGGGGCGCAGGCGCTGTACCAGCAGGTGCGCCGCATCTACGTGCCGCTGCTGGAGCAGCAGCAGTGGCCCGCCGGGGCCGGCTGGCTGGCGCACCTGCAGCAGCTCGCGCACCGCACCGAGCTCGCACTGAAAGCCTATTGCGCGGCCGAGAACGCGCCCGGCGCTGCCGGATAATCCAGGGGTACCATGCAAGCGGAATTACCGGGCGATGCGCCCCTCGTCCTGTTCGTCGACGACGAACCCACTTCCCGCAAGTGGTTCGCGCGCGAATTCGGCGACGAATTCCGGGTGGCCACCGCCGGAAGCGTCGACGAGGCGCTGCAGATCCTCGGCGAGCGGGGCAGCGATTTCGGCGTGCTGGTGACCGACTACCGCATGCCCGAGCGCGACGGCATGAAGCTGCTGCGCGCTGTGCAGCGCGACTACCGGCACGTGATCCGCCTGCTCGCCACCGCCTATGCCGAGAAGGACGTGGCGATCGCGGCGGTCAACCAGGGCAAGGTTCTGCGCATCCTGGAGAAGCCGCTGGACGGCGTGGCCACGCGCGAGGCCTTGCGCGAGGCACTGGCGCTCTACCGCAGCCAGGCGCTGGAGCGCATGCTCAACGAGGGCCGGGTCGCCGCGCTGCGCGAGGCCATCGGCTTCCTGGCCCACGAGCTGAACACGCCGCTGGCCACGGTGCGCGGCTACGTCGGCTCGGTGGCCGCGCGCCACGTGCCGGGCGCGCCGGCGGGCACCGTGCAGTTCGCCGAGGACCATCCGGGCGAGATCATGATGGCATTGGAGCGCGCGGAAAAGCGCGCGCTGTACTGCCAGTCGCTGGTGTCGACCTTCGTGCAGTCGGCGCGCGACGCCTACCCGGGCGCGGTGGCGCAAAGCATCAGCGCCAGCAGCCTGGTGGACGCGCTGCTCGACGAGTTTCCCTTCGAGGAGAACGAGCGCAGCATCGTCAGCGCCAGCATCGTGCGCGATTTCTGGCTGCCGGGGCGCCGCGACCTGCTGTACCTCGTGCTGTGCACGCTCACCAAGAACGCGCTGCTGGCCATGCGCGGCCAGCCGGGGCCGCAGCTGCGCATCGAGGTCGGAAGCGACCCGGCCGCGGCCAGCGGCCGGCGTGCCTGGATGGTGTTTCGCGACAACGGTCCGGGCATTCCGCCGCACGTGCTGGCCAAGCTCACGCGCGAGCCCGTCACCACGCGCGCCGGCTCCGGGGGCAACGGCATGGGCCTGATGTTCTGCAACCGCGTCATGCAGGCGATCAGCGGCTCCATCGAGATCGCTTCCGAGGTCGGCTTGGGCACGGCCGTCACGCTGTATTTCCAGCCGGTCACCGAGACCGCGGTGTCCTCCACCTAGGGGCGGGCAGGGTCGGCCACCGCGCCCCGGGGGGACTGCCCGCCGGGCCCAGCCGCGGTTAGCATTCGATCTCCCCACATGCAGGAGACACGAAGAATGCTGGGATTGATGCAGAACCAACCGCTGCTGATCTCGTCGCTGATCGAGCAGGCGGAACGGCACCACGGCGACGGCGAGATCGTCTCGCGCCGGGTGGAGGGCGACACCCACCGCTACCAGTGGCGCGACGTCGCCCGGCGCGCGCGCCAGGTGGCCAACGCGCTCGACGGGATGCAGCTGTTGTTCTCCGACCGGGTGGCCACGCTCGCGTGGAACGGCTACCGCCACCTGGAGCTGTATTTCGGGGTCAGCGGCTCCGGCCGCGTGCTTCACACCATCAATCCGCGCCTGCATCCGGACCAGATCGCCTGGATCGCCAACCATGCCGAAGACCAGGTGCTGTGCTTCGACCTGACCTTCCTGCCGCTGGTGCAGGCGATCCATGCCAGGGCACCCGGCATCCGCCAGTACGTCGCGTTGTGCGATGCCGACCGGCTGCCGGCCGACAGCGGCGTGCCCAACCTGGTGGCGTACGAGCAGTGGATCGGCGGGCAGTCCACCGCGTACGCCTGGCCCAGCTTCGACGAGAACTCGGCGTCGAGCATGTGCTACACCAGCGGGACCACCGGCCACCCCAAGGCGGCGCTCTACAGCCACCGCTCCACGCTGCTGCACGCCTACGCGGCCGCGCTGCCCGACGTGATGGCGCTGTCGGCGCGCGACGCCGTGCTGCCGGTGGTCCCCATGTTCCACGTCAATGCCTGGGGCATCCCGTATTCGGCGGCGCTCACCGGGTGCAAGCTGGTGTTCCCGGGCGCGGCGCTCGACGGCAAGTCGGTCTACGAACTGATCGAGCAGGAGCAGGTGACCTATGCGGCCGGCGTGCCCACCGTGTGGCAGATGCTGCTGGGTCACATGAAGCCCAACGGGCTGCGCTTCTCGTCGCTCAAGCGCACCGTGATCGGCGGCTCCGCCTGTCCGCCGGCCATGATCGGGGCCTTCCGCGAGGACTACGGCGTCGACGTGCTGCACGCCTGGGGCATGACGGAGATGAGCCCGCTGGGCACGCTGTGCACGCTCAAGAACAAGCACCAGGCGCTGCCCGCCGAAGACCAGATGAAGGTCCGGCTCAAGCAGGGCCGCGCGATCTTCGGCGTGGACATGAAGATCGTGGGCGACAACGGCGAGGAACTGCCCTGGGACGGCAAGGCCTTCGGCGACCTCTACGTGAAGGGGCCGTGGGTGGTGCGCGAGTACTTCAAGGGCGAGGGCGGCGATCCGCTGGTCGACGGCTGGTTCCCCACCGGCGACGTCGCCACCATCGATCCCGACGGCTACATGCAGATCACCGACCGCAGCAAGGACGTGATCAAGTCCGGCGGCGAGTGGATCAGCTCGATCGAGATCGAGAACATCGCGATGGCGCACCCGGCCGTGCAGATGGCCGCCTGCGTCGGCATGCCGCATCCCAAGTGGGACGAGCGGCCCATCGTGGCCGTGGTGAAGCGCCCGGGCGCCGAGGTCGGGCGCGACGAGCTGCTCAAGTTCTACGAGGGCAAGATCGCCAAGTGGCAGGTGCCCGACGACGTGGTGTTCGTCGACGCCATCCCGCTGGGCGCGACCGGCAAGATGCTGAAGACGCGGCTGCGCGAGCAGCTGAAGGACTATCGGCTGCCCACCGCCTGATGCCGCGCGCGCCAGGGCGCGCGCGAGGTCTGCGAGTCGTGGCGACGGTGTGCGCCGGCGACACTTGCAAAGCCGAAAAACTGTTCGACAGTGCCATCGCGACGCGGGCGTGGACGCCGCGGCCGCACTGCCACAGTGCGTGCTGTCGCTTCGAGGATGCACGCACGCGCCGCTTACGGGCAATCCCTGAGCATTGCACTGCACAAAGCCAGTACTCTGCGCACGTTCGATCCAACTAGGAGACATCCATGAGGTTTGCGATCAAGCGTGCGGCACTGGCCGTCGTGTTCTGCGTGGCGGGTGCGGCCCTGGCCCAGCAACAGCCCGCGCGGCCGGCGCAGGCCGCGCCCGCCGCGGGCAAGCCGCTGGCCGGGCAGACGGTGAAGGTGGCGTTCATCGATCCGTTGTCCGGGCCGTTCGGCAGCGTCGGGCAGAACATCCTGAAGGAGTGGCAGTTCGTCGCCGACCGTTACGCCGGCGACAAGAATCCGGCCGGCGTCAAACTCGAGTTCGTTGGCTTCGACGGCAAGGGCGCGCCGCAGGAAAGCCTCAACGTGCTGAAGGCGGCCACCGACCAGGGCATCCGCTACATCATCCAGGGCAACGGCTCCGGCGTGGCCACCGCGCTCATCGATGCGATCAACAAGCACAACGACCGCAACCCGGGCAAGGAGCTGATCTACATCAACTACGCCGCGGTCGACCCTGCGCTCACCAACGAGAAGTGCAGCTTCTGGCACTTCCGGCTGGACGCCGACACCTCCATGAAGATGGAGGCCCTGACTTCCTACATGAAGGACCAGCCGAAGATCAAGAAGATCTACCTGATCAACCAGAACTACTCGCACGGCCACCAGGTCGCCAAGTACTTCAAGGACGGCATCGCGCGCAAGCGCAGCGACGTTCAGGTGGTGGGCGACGAGCTGCACCCGCTCGGCCAGGTCAAGGACTTCGCGCCCTACGTGGCCAAGATCCGGGCCAGCGGCGCCGACGCGCTCGTCACCGGCAACTGGGGTCCCGACCTCACGCTGCTGGTCAAGGCCATGAGCGACGCCGGCCTCAACATCCCGATGTACGCCTACTACCCCGGCCTGACCGGTACGCCGACGGCCTTGGCGCAGATCAAGGGCATCGACGTCAACCAGATCGCCATCGCGCATTCCAACCACGGCGGCGAATACGGCGCGATCCGGCGCGACTTCAAGCAGAAGTTCAAGGAAGACTTCTACGTGCCGCAGACGGTGTACGGCGTGCACCTGCTCACGCAGGCCATGGCGAATGCACGCAGCACCGACCCGGTGAAGGTGGCGCAGGCGATGGAAGGCCTGACGGTGCGCGGCGGCGTCGGCGGAGACGTCACCATGCGCAAGAGCGATCACCAGCTGCAGCAGCACCTGTACATTTCGAAGTGGGTGCCGGCGACGGCCAAGGACCCGTACAGCGAGGAGAACACCGGCTTCAACTTCGCCGAGGTGAAGGTGCTCGAGCCCTATGTGTCCTCGACGCCGACGTCCTGCCAGATGAAGCGCCCGTAGTCCGGGCCTTCCCGGCCATCCGCGAGCGGCACCCGGGCGGGTGCCGCCGTCCGACGATCGATGGGGCACGCGCGGCCCCGTTTTTTTGCGCCGCGAACGTACGATGGAATTCTTCACGATCTCGCTGCTGAACGGCCTGAGCTACGGGCTGCTGCTGTTCATGCTCAGTTCGGGCCTCACGCTGATCTTCAGCATGATGGGCGTGCTGAACTTCGCCCACGCCAGCTTCTACATGCTGGGCGCCTACCTCGGCTACACCATCTCGAAATGGGTCGGCTTCGGCCCGGCGCTGGTGCTGGCGCCGCTGCTCGTCGGCCTGCTGGGCGCGGCCTTCCAGCGCACCTGCCTGCGCCGGGTCCACAAGTTCGGCCACGTGCCCGAACTGCTGGTCACCTTCGGCCTCAGCTACCTCATCGTCGAGATCGTGCAGCTCGTCTGGGGACGCATCGCGGTCGACTACCGCAAGCCCGCCTGGCTCGACTTTCCGCTGTTCCACATCTTCGGCACGCAGTTCCCCGCCTACCGCACCTTCATGATGCTGGTGGCGCTGGGCATGCTGGGCATGCTCTACCTGCTGATCACCAAGACCCGCGTCGGCCTGGTGATCCAGGCCGCGCTCACGCATCCCGAGACGGTCGAGGCCCTGGGGCACAACGTGCCGCGCGTCTTCACGGGCGTGTTCGGCGGCGGCACGGCCCTGGCTGGGCTGGCCGGCGTGGTGGGCGGCGCGCAGTTCGTGACGGAACCGGCCATGGCGCTCACCTTGGGACCCATCATCTTCGTGGTGGTCGTGGTCGGCGGCATGGGCTCGCTGCCCGGCGCCTTCCTCGCTTCGATCCTGATCGGCGTGCTGGACGCCTTCGCCGTGGGCAGCGACCGCTCGCTGGCCGACCTGGTGCGCTTCTTCGGCGTCGATGCCGGGCCCGGCACCTTCGGCTGGACCTTGCTCAAGGTCAAGATCTCGCAGGTGGCGGCCATCCTGCCCTACCTGCTCCTGGTGCTGATCCTCATCTTCCGGCCCAAGGGCCTGCTCGGTACGCGGGAGGGATGATGGCCAGCTCCGCGCGCACCCACTACGAATTCAAGCCCTTCAACGTCGGCCGCTGGGTCATCTGGGGCCTGTTCGCCCTCTTGCTGGCGGTGGCTCCGCTCGTGTTCACCAGCAGCCTGGCGCACACGATGCTCAGCCAGATGGGCATCGCCATCATCGTCTGCCTCTCGTACAACATCCTGCTGGGGCAGGGCGGCATGCTCAGCTTCGGCCATGCCGTGTACTCGGGCATGGGCTCCTTCCTGGCGATCCACACGCTCAACCTGGTCAGCGGCGGCACCCTGCCGCTGCCGGTCAGCCTGATCCCCATCGTGGGCGGGCTGTCGGGGCTGGCCTTCGCGGCGCTGCTCGGCTACGTGACCACCAAGAAGGCCGGCACGCCCTTCGCCATGATCACGCTGGGCATCGGCGAACTGGTGTGGGCCTCGGCGCTCATGTTTCCCGAGTTCTTCGGTGGCGAAGGCGGCATCAGCGGCGACCGCGTCACCGGCTCCAGGCCCTTCGGCATCACCTTCGGCCCGCAGATCCAGCTGTACTACCTGATCGCGATCTACACCTTCGTCTGTACGGTGCTGATGTTCGCCTTCACCCGCACGCCGCTGGGTCGCATCCTGAACGCGGTGCGCGACAACCCCGAGCGGGTGGAGTTCATCGGCTACGACACGCAGAAGGTGCGCTACCTCGCCTTCATGATCTCGGCCTTCTTCGCCGGCATCTCGGGCGGCCTGGCGGCGCTCAACTTCGAGATCGTCACTTCCGAAGTGGTGAGCGGCGCCCGCTCCGGCGCCTACCTGCTGTTCACCTTCCTCGGCGGCGCCACCTTCTTCTTCGGACCCATCATCGGCGGCATCCTGATGGTGCTGGCCCTGGTGCTGCTGTCGGAGTTCACCAAGGCATGGCTGCTCTACCTGGGGCTGATCTTCCTGTTCATGGTGATGTATGCGCCCGGCGGCATCGCCAGCCTGATCATGATGAACGTGCGGGTGGCCGCCTTCGGGCGGCTGCGCGAGCTGTGGGTGAGCTACCTGGCGCTGTTCGGCACCGCCTTGATGGCGCTGCTGGGGGCGGCGGCCATGATCGAGATGGTCTACCACCTGCAGCTCAATGCGGCGCTCGGCTCCAAGCTCACCTTCTTCGGGGTCGAACTCGATGCGCATGGCTTCGATTCCTGGTTCGGCGCCGGATTCGTGCTGCTCACCGGCATCGGCCTGTTCGAGCTGACCCGCCGGCAGTTCAAGCGCCAGTGGGACGACATCCAGGCCTACATCGAGAAGGAAATGAAGCGGAGGGAAACCCTGTGAGCCGCGACCCGGTGGCGGTCCCAGCGCTCGAACTGCGAGACCTGCGCAAGAGCTTCGGCAAGACCGAGATCATCCGCGGCTGCACGCTGTCCGTGGACCCCGGCGAACGCGTGGCCGTGATCGGCCCCAACGGCGCCGGCAAGTCGACGCTGTTCAACCTGATCAGCGGACGCTTCGCGCCTTCCAGCGGCGAGGTGCTGCTCAACGGCCACCGCATCGATGGCCGCAAGCCCTTCGAGATCAACCGCCTGGGCCTGTCGCGCAGCTTCCAGATCACCAACATCTTCCCCAAGCTGTCGGTGTTCGAGAACCTGCGCTGCAGCGTGCTGTGGAGCCTGGGCTACAAGTACACCTTCTTCAAGTTCCTGGCCGACCTCGACGATGCCAACGCGCGCGCCGAGGAACTGCTGGAGATGATCCGCCTGCACAAGAAGCGCGACGTCCTGGCCATGAACCTCACCTACGCCGAGCAGCGGGCGCTGGAGGTGGGCATCACCATCGCCGGCGGCGCCAACGTGGTGCTGCTGGACGAGCCCACGGCCGGCATGAGCCGCGCCGAGACCAAGCGCTTCATCGACCTCATCAAGGAGGTGACGGTGGGCAAGACGCTGCTGACCGTGGAGCACGACATGGGCGTGGTGTTCGGCCTGGCCGACAAGATCGCCGTGGTGGTCTACGGGGAGATCATCGCCTACGATACACCCGAGAACGTGCGCGCCAACCAGAAGGTCCAGGAGGCCTACCTGGGCTCGGTCATCGCCGCGCAGCAAGCGGGGGGACATTGAATGCTGAAAGTCGCCAACCTGCACGCCTACTACGGCAAGAGCCACGTGCTGCACGGCGTGGACTTCGAAGTGGCGCAAGGCGAGATCGTGGCCCTGCTGGGCCGCAATGGCTCGGGCCGCTCGACCACGGCCAAGTCCATCATGGGCATGGTGGAGTGCACCGGCGACGTGATCTGGAAGGGCCAGGCCATCCTCGGGCTCAAGCCCTACGAGATCGCCCACCTGGGCATCGGCTACGTGCCCGAGAACCGCGACATCTTCCCCAAGCTCACCGTGCACCAGAACCTGATGCTGGGCCAAAAGAGCGCGCGCCAGAAGGGCCGCTGGGGCTTCGACGACATGTACACCATGTTCCCGCGCCTGAAGGAGCGGCAGCACACCGAGGCCGGCGTGCTGTCGGGCGGCGAGCAGCAGATGCTCACGCTGTGCCGCACGCTGATGGGCGACCCCGAGCTCATCATCATCGACGAGCCCACCGAGGGACTGGCGCCCAAGATCGTCGAGCTGGTGGGCGAATACCTGCAGACCCTCAAGGCACGCGGGGTTTCGGTGCTGCTGATCGAACAGAAGCTGACCATCGCGATGGCGATCTCGGACCGCGCGCTGGTGATGGGGCACGGCAGCATCGTGTTCCACGGCACGCCCGACACCCTGCGCGCCGACGCCTACGTGCGCAAGGAGTGGCTGGAGGTCTGAGCCTGCCTGTCGCGCTGCAAGGTGTGCCGGCCCGCGCGTGCTGCGTGCGGCGGGCGCCGGCGTTGGCTGCACGCGCCGGCGAAGTCGCGCCCAAGAACACGGTGTTCTCGCAGCCACCCCTGACCTTGTCCCGGATCGGACAGAATGACCTTGTGGGACGCGGCTGCCCCTCTACAATCATCCGAAAAGAACGATCGTTCTTTTCAGTCTTTCCACCTATCGACAGGACCCAGCATGACCGCTGAATACAAGGTGCATGGCGACGTCGCCGT
Source organism: Pseudomonadota bacterium (assembly GCA_023436025.1). Taxonomy (GTDB): domain Bacteria; phylum Pseudomonadota; class Gammaproteobacteria; order Burkholderiales; family Burkholderiaceae_C; genus Ramlibacter. Next base: position 20,377 of record JAEZKX010000393.1, read on the forward strand.
GATCACGATGAACAATCCGCCGGTCAACGGCCTGGGCTACGCGACGCGCATCGCCATCGCCCAGGGCCTCGACCAGGCGAATGCCGATCCGGCGGTCAAGGCGATCGTGCTCACCGGCGCCGGCAAGGCCTTCTCCGGTGGTGCCGACATCAAGGAGTTCGGCACGCCCAAGGCCATTGCCGAGCCCAACCTGCTGTCGGTCATCCTGGCCTGCGAGAACTCCGCCAAGCCCGTCGTCGCCGCGATCCATTCCGTGGCCATGGGCGGCGGCCTCGAGCTCGCGCTGGGCTGCCACTACCGCATCGCCGCGCCCGGCGCCAACATCGCGCTGCCGGAAGTCAAGCTGGGCCTGATTCCGGGCGCCGGCGGCACCATGCGCCTGCCGCGCGTGCTGGGCGTGGAGACGGCGCTGAACATGATCGTCAGCGGCGAGCCGGTCAAGAGCGAGATGCTGGCCCAGTTGCCCGGCCAGAAGCTGTTCGACAAGATGGCCTCCTCGGCCGAGACGCTGCAGGAAGAGGCGATCGCCTTCGCCCGTTCCATCGCCGATGCGCGCCCGCTGCCGCTGGTGCGCAACCTGCCGAGCAAGCACCCCATGGGCGACGCCTACTTCCAGTTCGCGCGCAACATGGTCAAGGGCATGGCCAAGAACCTGCCGGCGCCCGCCAAGTGCGTGGACGCGGTGGAGGCCTCCACCCAGAAGAAGTTCGACGACGGCATGCGCTACGAGCGCGAGATCTTCACCGCGCTGATGTTCACGCCGGAGAGCCGCGCGCTGCGCCACCTGTTCATGGCCGAGCGCGCGGCCTCGAAGATCGCCGATGTCCCGGACGACACGCCGCGGCGCAAGATCGAAAAGGTGGCGGTGATCGGCGCCGGCACCATGGGCGGCGGCATCGCCATGAACTTCCTCAACGCCGGCATCCCGGTGACCATCCTCGAGATGAAGCAGGAGGCGATCGACCGCGGCCTGGCCACCATCCGCAAGAACTACGAAGGCCAGGTCAAGAAGGGCAAGCTGAAGCAGGACAAGTACGAGCAGCGCATGGCGCTGCTCACGCCCACGCTTTCCTATGACGACATCAAGGACGCCGACCTGGTGATCGAGGCAGTGTTCGAGGAGATGGGCGTCAAGGAGACCGTGTTCAAGAAGCTCGATGAGGTGATGAAGAAGGGCGCGATCCTGGCCTCCAACACCTCCACGCTCGACCTCGACAGGATCGCCGGCTTCACCAAGCGGCCCGAGGACGTGGTCGGCCTGCACTTCTTCAGCCCCGCCAACGTCATGAAGCTGCTGGAGGTGGTGCGCGGCAAGAAGACCGGCAAGGACGTCCTGGCCACCGTCATGGCGCTGGCCAAGAAGATCCGCAAGACGGCGGTGGTCTCCGGCGTCACCGACGGCTTCATCGGCAACCGCATGATCGAGCAGTACAGCCGCCAGGCCGGCTTCCTGCTGGACGAGGGCGCCACGCCGCAGCAGGTGGACAAGGCCATCGAGAAGTTCGGCTTCGCCATGGGCCCGTTCCGCATGGGCGACCTGGCCGGCAACGACATCGGCTGGGCCATCCGCAAGCGCCGCGCCCAGGAGCGCCCCGACATGCTGTACAGCCGCAGCGCCGACAAGCTGTGCGAGATGGGCCGCTTCGGCCAGAAGACCGGCGCCGGCTGGTACGACTACCAGCCCGGCAAGCGCGACGCCATCCCGTCCAAGCTGGTCGAGGACATGGTGGCCGAACACCGCCAGTCGCTGGGCATCACGCCGCGCAAGATCTCCGACGAGGAGATCGTGCAGCGCCTGGTGTTCGCGCTGGTCAACGAAGGCGCGAAGATCCTGGAGGAGGGCATCGCTGCCCGCGCCAGCGACATCGACCTGGTCTACATCACCGGCTACGGCTTCCCCATCTACCGCGGCGGCCCCATGCTCTATGCCGACCAGGTGGGGCTGTTCAACGTGGTGCAGGCTATGAAGCGCTTCCAGAAGAATCCGCACGACGACGCCAGGTTCTGGGAGCCGGCGCCGCTGCTGATGAAGCTGGCCAACGAGGGCAAGACTTTCAGCTGACCCTCCGGGCAGGCCGCCGGCTGCGCCCGGCGAGGACGCATCACGCGCGCAAGCCGGGTCGTCCTCCGCCGCAGCGCAACGGGGCCATCACCGGCGATCCTCATGATCAAGCGCATCCTCTTCGTCGTCCTCGCCGCGCTGCTGTTGCTGGTGGCGGCCGTGGCCGCCAATACCTGGCGGCAGGGCTCGCGCCAGCTC
>JAEZKX010000442.1 GCA_023436025.1 Pseudomonadota bacterium
TCCCGCTGCTTGCGGCCATCGGCACGGCGGGCGCGCGCAGCGGGCGCACCAGGCGATCCACTTGCGGCGCGCAGCTGCGGTCTGGTGGAGGCATGCAGCAGCGCACCACGCGCACGCCCTCAGGCGCCGAGCTTGCCCACCAGGTCCGGCTGCAGGATCTCGATCCAGTAGCCGTCCGGATCCTTGATGAAGGCGATGTCCTTCATCTTGCCTTGGTCGGGGCGCTTGACGTAGCTGACGCCGTTCTCGTCGAACCAGCGGACCGCGGCGGCCAGGTCGGGCACGGCGAAGCAGATGTGGCCGAAGCCCTGCGGCTGCGCATTGCCGTCGTGGTAGTGGAAGTCGCTCTGGTCCTCGGTGCCCCAGTTGTGGGTGAGCTCCAGCACGCCTTGCTGGCTGAAGGTCCAGGCGGTGCGCGCGGCCGCGTCCTGCGGCACCGCCGCCGTGTCGTCCAGCAGCGCCAGGAAGTACAGCGAGAACTTCATCTCCGGAAAGTCGAGCTTGCGCAGCAGCCGCATGCCCATGACGCCGGTGTAGAAGGCCAGCGACACCTGCGGATCCTTCACGCGCAGCATGCTGTGGTTGAAGCGGAAGCCGCGCGTGGCGGCAGGCACGGCGTCGGCGACGCCGGGTTGGGTTTCGGGGGAAGCATTCATGGGACGAAGTTAGCACGCGGCGGCAGGCGCTGCCTGGGCCAGAATGCGCCATGAGCCCGACCCGCGAACAAATCGTGCGCCACCTGCGGCGCGCCAACGCCGTCGCCGAGCGCGCCGTCAGCCTCGGCCACCATCCCTTCGGGGCGCTGCTGGTCGCACCCGACCACGAGACCGTGCTGATGGAGCAGTGCAACATCGACACCGTCAACCACGCCGAGTCGACGCTGGCGCGCATGGCCGCCACCAACTACACGCCCGACTACCTCTGGGCGTGCACGCTCTACACCTCGGTGGAGCCCTGCGCCATGTGCTCGGGCACGGCCTACTGGGCCAACATCGGGCGGGTGGTGTTCGGCATGACCGAAGCCATGCTGCTGGAGGCGACCGGCAACCATGCCGAGAACCCGACGATGAGCGTGTCCTCGCGCTACGTCTTCGACCATTGCCAGAAGCCGGTCGAACTGATCGGGCCGGTGCCCGAGGTGGCCGAAGACGTGCTGGCGCTGCAGCGGCGCTTCTGGGCGGCGCGCTGAGCACCTGTCGCCCCCGGGGCACGACGCGCGCCGACGCAAAAGAAAAAGCCCCGTGCGCTTGCGCCACGGGGCTTTTTGCCGATCGGGCCGAGCCGGCCCTTATTTCTTCTGGCGGTACTTGCGCAGGGCCGCGAGCTGCGCGGCCATCACGGCCAGTTCGCTCTGCGCCTTGGCGATGTCGATCTCGCTCTTGGCGTTCTTCAGCGCCTCTTCGGCGGCGGCGCGCGCCTGGTTGGCCTTTTCCTCGTCCAGGTCCTTGCCGCGGATGGCGGTGTCGGACAGCACGGTCACGCGGTTCGGCTGCACTTCCAGGATGCCGCCGGCGACGAAGACGAACTCCTCGCTCCCATCGGCCTTCTCGATGCGCACCGAGCCGGGCTTCACGCGCGTGATCAGCGGCGTGTGGCGCGGATAGATGCCGAGTTCGCCGGCCTCGCCCGGCAGCGCGACGAAGCGCGCCTCACCGGAGAAGATCGACTCCTCGGCGCTCACCACGTCGACGTAGATGGTGTGCGTTGCGTCCGCCATGGCTTAGGCCGCCAGCTTCTTGGCCTTCTCGAAGGCTTCGTCGATCGTGCCGACCATGTAGAAGGCCTGCTCGGGCAGGTGGTCGCACTCGCCGGCCGTGATCATCTTGAAGCCACGGATGGTTTCCGACAGCGGCACGTACTTGCCGGGCGAGCCGGTGAACACTTCGGCCACGTGGAAGGGCTGCGACAGGAAACGCTGGATCTTGCGGGCGCGGGCCACGGCCAGCTTGTCTTCCGGCGCCAGTTCGTCCATGCCCAGGATGGCGATGATGTCGCGCAGTTCCTTGTAGCGCTGCAGCGTGGACTGCACGGCGCGGGTGGTGGCGTAGTGGTCTTCGCCGACGACGTTGGGGTCGACCTGGCGGCTGGTGGAGTCTAGCGGGTCGACCGCGGGGTAGATGCCCAGCGCGGCGATGTCACGCGACAGCACGACGGTGGCGTCCAGGTGGGCGAAGGTCGTGGCGGGGGACGGGTCGGTCAGGTCGTCCGCGGGCACGTAGACGGCCTGGATCGAGGTGATCGAGCCGACCTTGGTCGACGTGATGCGCTCCTGCAGGCGGCCCATTTCCTCGGCCAGCGTCGGCTGGTAGCCCACGGCGGAAGGCATGCGGCCCAGCAGCGCGGACACTTCCGTGCCGGCCAGCGTGTAGCGGTAGATGTTGTCCACGAAGAACAGCACGTCGCGGCCTTCGTCGCGGAAGGACTCGGCGATGGTCAGGCCGGTCAGGGCCACGCGCAGGCGGTTGCCCGGCGGCTCGTTCATCTGGCCGTACACCATGGCCACCTTGGAGTTGGACAGGTTGTCCAGGTCGACGACCTTGGAATCCGCCATCTCGTGGTAGAAGTCGTTGCCCTCGCGGGTGCGCTCACCCACGCCGGCGAACACCGACAGGCCCGAGTGCGCCTTGGCGATGTTGTTGATCAACTCCATCATGTTCACGGTCTTGCCACGCCGGCGCCGCCGAACAGGCCCACCTTGCCGCCCTTGGCGAACGGGCAGATCAGGTCGATCACCTTGATGCCGGTCTCCAGCAGTTCCTGCGAGGGCGACAGCTCGTCGTACGCGGGCGCCTTGCGGTGGATGGGCGCGCTCAGCGTCATGTCGACGGGACCACGCTCGTCGATCGGGTTGCCCAGCACGTCCATGATGCGGCCGAGGGTCGCCTTGCCGACCGGCACCGTGATGGGGGCGCCGGTGTTGTAGACCATGGAGCCGCGGCGCAGGCCGTCCGACGAGCCCAGCGCGATGGTACGCACGATGCCGTCACCCAGCTGCTGCTGCACTTCCAGCGTCAGCGCCGAGCCTTCCATCTTCAGCGCGTCGTACACGCGCGGCATCTGGTCGCGCGGGAATTCGACGTCGACGACGGCGCCGATGCACTGGACGATTTTTCCTTGAACTTGAGCCATTGATTGCTCCAATAAATTAAACAGCGGCAGCCCCGGAGACGATCTCGGAGAGTTCCTTCGTGATCGCCGCCTGGCGCGTCTTGTTGTAGACCAGCTTGAGCTCGTTGATCAGGTTGCCGGCGTTGTCGGTGGCAGCCTTCATCGCGACCATGCGCGCCGATTGCTCGGAGGCCATGTTCTCGGCCACGGCCTGGTACACCAGCGCCTCGACGTAGCGCAGCAGCAGGTCGTCGATGACCGCCTGCGCGTCCGGCTCGTAGATGTAGTCCCAGCCGTGCTCGTGCGAACCGGTGGCCTTGCTGTCCGCTTCCATCTTGGCCGCCGACAGGGGCAGCAGCTGCTCCACCACCGGCTCCTGCCGCATGGTGTTGATGAACTTCGTGTACGACAGGTACACGGCGTTGAGCTTGCCCTCCGCGTACTGGTCCAGCAGCACCTTGACGGGCCCGATCAGGCGCTCGAGGTGCGGCGTGTCGCCCAGCTGGGTGACATGCGACACCACCTGCGCGCCGATGCGGTTGAGGAAACCGAGGCCCTTGTTGCCGATCGCCACGGTCTGGACGTTGACGCCCTCGCCCTGGAGTTCGCGCAGCTTGGTGGTCACCGCGCGCAGCACGTTGGTGTTGAGGCCGCCGCACAGGCCCTTGTCGGTGGACACCACGATGACGCCCGCCGCCTTCACGTCGTTGACACGCATGAAGGGGTGGGTGTACTCGGGGTTGGCCTTGCCGAGGTTGGACGCAATGTTGCGGACCTTGTCGCTGTAGGGCCGGGCCGCGCGCATGCGGTCCTGCGCCTTGCGCATCTTGCTCGCGGCCACCATTTCCATGGCCTTGGTGATCTTCTTGGTGTTCTCCACCGATTTGATCTTGCCGCGAATTTCCTTGCCAGCAGCCATCGTCGTCTTCCTTGGATTGGCTTAGGCGAAGGTCTTCTTGAACGCTTCGATGGCGGAGGTCAGTTCCGCTTCCGCGTCCTTGTCCATCGCCTTGCTCGTCTCGAGCTTGTCGAGCAGGCCGGCGTGCTTGTCCTTCAGCCAGGCGTGCATGCCGCTTTCGAACGCGAGCACCTTCTTGACGTCGATGTCGTCGAAGTAGCCCTTGTTGACGGCGAACAGCGAGGCGGCCATCAGCGAGATGGGCAGCGGGCTGTACTGCGGCTGCTTGAGCAGTTCCGTCACGCGCGCGCCGCGGTCGAGCTGCTTGCGAGTGGCGGCGTCGAGGTCGGAGGCGAACTGCGCGAACGCGGCCAGTTCACGGTACTGCGCCAGGTCGGTACGGATGCCGCCGGACAGGCCCTTGATCAGCTTGGTCTGGGCCGCGCCGCCCACGCGGGACACCGAGATACCCGCGTTGATGGCGGGACGGATGCCGGCGTTGAACAGGTTGGTTTCCAGGAAGATCTGGCCGTCGGTGATCGAGATCACGTTGGTCGGCACGAAGGCGGACACGTCACCGGCCTGCGTCTCGATGATGGGCAGCGCGGTCAGCGAACCGGTCTTGCCCTTGACCTCGCCCTTGGTGAAGGCTTCCACGTAGTCGGCGTTCACGCGCGCGGCGCGCTCCAGCAGGCGGGAGTGGAGATAGAACACGTCGCCGGGGTAGGCTTCGCGGCCCGGCGGGCGGCGCAGCAGCAGCGACATCTGGCGGTAGGCGACGGCCTGCTTGGACAGATCGTCATAGATGATGACCGCGTGCATGCCGTTGTCGCGGAAATACTCGCCCATGGTGCAGCCGGTGAAGGGCGCGATGTACTGCATCGGCGCCGGATCGGATGCGGTGGCGGCGACGACGATCGAATATTCCAGCGCACCCTGCTCTTCCAGCACCTTGACGAACTGCGCGACAGTAGAACGCTTCTGGCCGATCGCGACATAGACGCAATACAGCTTGATGTTCTCGTCGGGCTGCGCGTTGAGCGGCTTCTGGTTGAGAATGGTGTCGAGGGCGATCGCGGTCTTGCCGGTCTGACGGTCGCCGATGATCAACTCGCGCTGGCCGCGACCGATCGGGATCAGCGCGTCGATGGCCTTCAGGCCCGTCGCCATCGGTTCGTTCACCGACTTGCGCGGAATGATGCCCGGCGCCTTGACGTCGACGCGCATGCGCTTGTCGGCCTGGATCGGCCCCTTGCCGTCGATCGGGTTGCCGAGCGCGTCGACCACGCGGCCAAGCAGGCCCTTGCCCACGGGGGTGTCCACGATGGCGCGGGTGCGCTTGACGGTCTGACCTTCCTTGATCTCGCGGTCGGCGCCGAAGATCACGATGCCGACGTTGTCGGTTTCGAGGTTGAGCGCCATGCCGCGCGTGCCGTTCTCGAACTCGACCATTTCGCCGGCCTGGACGTTATCCAGACCGTAGACGCGGGCGATACCGTCGCCGACCGACAGCACCTGCCCTACTTCGGTAACCTCGGCTTCCTGGCCGAAATTCTTGATCTGGTCCTTGAGGATCGCGGAAATTTCCGCGGCGCGGATGTCCATCAGCCTGCCTCTTTCATCGCGTGCTTGATCGAATTGAGTTTGGTGCGAAGCGAGCTATCCACCATGCGGCTGCCGAGCTTGACCACCAGGCCGCCAATAATGGAAGGATCGACTTTCACGTTGAGCGCGACGTCCTTGCCCGTCACCGATTTCAGTGCGGCCTTCAGCGCGTCGAGATTCTTGTCATTGAGCTGTTCGGCGACGGTGACCTCGGCGGTCGCCTCGCCCCGGAACTTCGCCACCA
>JAEZKX010000135.1 GCA_023436025.1 Pseudomonadota bacterium
TCCATGCGCGGCAGGGCCTGCAGCCAGGACAATGTCTCGTCGATCGCGAAGAAGGCATCGTGGCGGCCCCACAGCATCAACGCCGGCGGCTGCCACTGCGCCAGGTAGCGCGCGATCTCCGGGAAGCGGGCGACATGGTGGCGGTAGTCGTAGACCAGCGCCCGCTGGGTCGCCATGCGGCCGGGCAGGTTCATCACGCGCCAGTCCTCCTCCCACGGCCGTCCGTGGATGCGCGCCGCGACGGCAGCGGGCACGCCGCCGACGTACTGGTCGCGCGTGCCTTCGAACGTCAGGTGCGCGGTCGCCGCGGCCCGGTGCGCCGGCGTGGGGTCGCGCCAGTACGCCTGCGTGGCCGCCCAGGCCGGCCCGAGTCCGCTGGCATGGGCGTTGGCGTTCTGCACGACCAGGCTGCGCACGCGCCGCGGTTCCTGCGTGGCCAGGTGCAGTCCGACGGCCGCACCGAAGTCGTGCAGGTAGAGGTGGAGGTCACCCACGCCGAGTCGGGCCAGCAGCCGGCGCACCAGAGCTGCGTAGCGGGCGAAGCCGGGCTCCGCGATGGGCGGCGATGCGCCGAAGCCAGGCAGGTCGGGACACACCACGAAGCACGCGCGGGAGAGCGGCCCGGCGATGGCGCGGAACGACGCCGACGAACCCGGGAACCCGTGCAACAGCAACAGGGCCGGGCGCGTGCGGTCGCCGGCCAGCCGCACCGCCAGCGGCGTTCCATCCACCTCGATCGTCTGCGCTGCCTGCAACATGGCCGCTCCTGCGGGCCTCGCACGCGGCCCGTACGGAGTCTGCTACAAACGCGGCCATGCCTGCTACGCCCCTTTTGCTCGGCTGTATCGCCGACGACTTCACCGGCGCGACCGACCTGGCCAACAACCTCGTGCGCGCCGGCATGCGCGCGGTGCAGACCATCGGCATCCCGCAAGGACCCGCGCCCGCGGCCGACGCGGTGGTGGTCGCGCTGAAGTCGCGCACCATTCCCGCGGCCGACGCGGTGGCGCAGTCGCTCGCCGCGCTGCGCTGGCTGCAGGACCAGGGCTGCCGGCAGTTCTACTTCAAGGTCTGCTCCACCTTCGACTCGACGCCCGCCGGCAACATCGGCCCGGTGGCCGAGGCCCTGCTCGATGCGCTGGGCGCGCCTTTCTGCTGCGTCACGCCCGCCTTCCCCGAGAACGGCCGCACCGTGTTCCAGGGCCACCTGTTCGTGGGCCAGCAGCTGCTCAGCGAATCGGGCATGCGCAACCATCCGCTCACGCCCATGACCGATGCCAACCTGGTGCGCGTGCTGCAGGCGCAGTCGCGCGGCCGCGTGGGCCTGATCGACCATGGCGTGGTGCGCGGCGGCGCGGCGCCCATCCACGCCCGCATGCAGGAGCTGCAGGCCGAGGGCCTGCGCTTCGCCATCGTCGATGCCGTCGCCAACGACGACCTGATGCACCTGGGCCGCGCGCTTGCCGATGCACCACTCGTGGTGGCCGGTTCCGGCGTGGCCATCGGCCTGCCGCAGAACCACGGCCTGCGCGCCGCCAGCGGCGCCGATGCGTTGCCGCCGGCCGCCGGCGCGCGCGCCATCGTGTCGGGCAGCTGCTCGGTCGCCACCAACGCGCAGGTAGCCGACTTCGTGCAGCGCGGCGGCGCGGCGTGCGCGCTCGATCCGCTGCAGCTGGCCGAAGGCGCGGACGTGGTCGCCGACACCCTGGCCTGGGCCGCGCCGCGCCTGGGCGAGCAGCCGGTGCTGGTGTATTCGACGGCCACGCCCGAGTCCGTGCGCGCGGTGCAGCAACGGCTGGGGGCCAGTGACGCCGGCGCGCTGGTGGAGCAGGCCCTGGCCGCCATCGCGCGCGGGCTGGTGGACCAGGGCGTGGGCCAGCTGGTGGTGGCCGGCGGCGAGACCTCCGGCGCCTGCGTGCAGGCACTGGGCGTGGAGCAGTTGCGCATCGGCCCGCAGATCGACCCCGGCGTGCCCTGGTGCCACGCCACGGCGAGCACGAGCGACCGGCCGCTGCACCTCGCGCTGAAGTCCGGCAACTTCGGCGGCCCCGATTTCTTCACCCGCGCCTTCCGCCTGCTCGCATGAACGAAGAGACCGCCCGCGACGAGATCTGCCGCGTCGGCCGCAGCCTGTTCGAGCGCGGCTACGTGCATGCCACGGCCGGCAACATCAGCGTGCGGCTGGCCGACGGTTTCCTCATCACGCCCACCGATGCCTGCCTGGGCTTCCTGCGCCCGCGGGACCTGGCCAAGGTGGACCTCGACGGCCAGCCGGCGGGCGGCGGCCGCCCGAGCAAGACCCTGGCCCTGCATCGCCGCATCTACCAGGCGCAGGAGGGCCAGGGCGAGCCGGTGCGCTGCGTGATCCACACGCACAGCACGCACTGCGTGGCGCTGACCCTGCAGGACCCCGGGCCGGAGCTGCTGCCGCCGATCACGCCCTATTTCGTGATGAAGGTCGGCCGCGTGCCGGTCGTGCCCTACCACCGCCCCGGCGACCCGCAGGTGGGCGATGCTGTGGCGGCCCTGATTGCGCGCTATGGCGCACAAGGCGCGCCGATCCGCGCCGTGATGCTGTCACGCCTGGGCCCCAACGTCTGGCACGACACGCCGGCGCAGGCGATGGCGGTGCTGGAGGAACTGGAAGAAACCGCCAATCTGTGGCGCCAGTGCGCGCAGCAGGTGACGCCCCTCACAGAAGCACAGATCGCGGAGCTGCGAGCGGCGTTCGGAGCGCGGTGGTAGACAGCCAAACAGCCGGACGCAAAAGTCGCAAAGACTGCGCAAAAGTCGCAAAAGGACTTCCAAATTTTTATGGGCCGTTCTTTTGCGACTCTTGCGAAACCTTCGCGACTTTTGCGTCCGGAAGTTGGGATGTCCGCTGCCTCAGAGCCGGAGCAGCTCCCCGATCGCGCCGCCGACCGCATCCAGGCGGCGGCGGGCCTCGTCCGCATCGACGGTCAGCCGCGCCATCACCAGGGCGGTCTTCACGTGGCCGCCGGCTTCTTCGAGCAGGCGTGCGGCTTCTTCGCGGCTGATGCCCAGCGTGTCGACCAGGATGCGTTCGCCGCGGTCCTGCAGCTTCTGGCAAGTGACCTGCAGGTCCACCATCAGGTTGCCGTAGACCTTGCCCATGCGCACCATCGCCGCCGTGCTGATGGTGTTGAGCACCATCTTGGTGGCGGTGCCGGCCTTCATGCGCGTGGAGCCGGTCACCACCTCGGGACCGACCAGCGGCGCGATCACCACGTCGTGCGTGCGCAGCAGCTCCTCCGAAGGCGGCGTGCACAGCAGGAAGCCGGTGCGGGCGCCGCGCTCGCGCGCGCGCCGCAGCGCGCCATGCACGAAAGGCGTGGTGCCGGAAGCGGCGATGCCCAGCACGAAATCGTCCGGCCCCACACCGTGTTCGTCCATGGCCGACGCGCCATCGGCGGGCACGTCCTCGGCCCCTTCCTGGGCCCGCAGCAGCGCGTCGTAGCCACCGGCGATGATGCCCTGGACCTGCTCGGGCGGAGTCCGGTAGGTGGGCGGCATCTCGGACGCATCCAGCACGCCCAGCCGGCCCGAAGTGCCGGCGCCCACGTAGAACAGCCGGCCGCCGCGGGCGAAGGCCTGGACCACCAGATCGATGGCGGCGGCGATGCGCTCGCGCTCGGCGCCGACGGCGGCCGCCACGTTACGGTCTTCCGCGTTGACCAGGTCGACGATCTCCAGCGCCGACATCTGGTCGATGTGGGCGCTGCGCGGGTTGCGCTGCTCCGTCAGCCGGGAGTCGAGCGGTTGGCGGGCCGCGGCGGTCGGTTTCGCATTCTTCATGGCGGTGGAAGGCGACGCGTCCTGCTTCATGGCGGCGCGTCCTTCCGCATGGACATTGCTGCGCTGTCCCGGCTGGCGCGGCTTCGGCTTGTCGTCAGGCATGCGGTGGTTCCATGGTAGAGGCAAGCCCATGGTCATGCCGGCGCCGCGCCTTCGGTGTAGGAACAGCGTGCCAGTCGATGTGGTGAACGCGGCCAAGCCGCGCGCGCGGCGACTGGCTCAGCGACTGGCTCAGCGACTGGCTCAGCGACTGGGTCAGCGACCGGCTCAGCGACCCGCTCAGCGACCGGCTCAGCGACTGGCGAGGCGGCGGCCCAGGCGGGCCAGTCAGGGTGGCTGCCGCATGTTCTCGAAGTGCGCGTCCCAGGCGCGGACCCGCCCGGCTTCCTCTGCCGGGAGGGCGCGCAAGAGTTCTTCGTAGCGCTGGCGCAGCTCGGCGCGCTCCGGCTCCTGCTGCAGGGCCAGGTCGAGCACCCGCGCGGCGGACAACAGGTCGCCGCTGGCGGCGAAGCGGTTGGCAATGGCGAGGTCGAGCGTGGGATTGGCGGGCATGCGCGTGAGCTCCGGCGCGGATGGTAACGCCCGCGGCACGGCCGGGCTGGGCCGCGCCTACCCCATCCGGTACAGGACCAGCGCCAATGCGATGGCCGCCGGCAGCGCCTGGACGAACAGGATCTTGCGGCTGGCCGTGAGGGCGCCGAACACCCCCGCCACCACCACGCAGGAAAGGAAGAACACCAGCACCGCGTCGTTGCGGGCGATCAGCCCCCAGCCCAGGCCGGCGGCGAGGAAACCGTTGTACAAGCCCTGGTTGGCCGCCATCACCCGGGTGGCCCTGGCCTGCTCGGCCGTGTGGCCGAACGCGCGCATGCCGGCCGGCTTGTCCCACAGGAACATCTCCAGCACCAGGATCCACAGGTGCAGCAGCGCGACCAGGGCCGCGACGACGTCGGCAAGGACAGCCATGCGCGAGTCTAGCGCCGGTGCGGCGTGCGGCGTGCGGCGTGCGGCGTGCGGCGTGCGACGTGCGGGGTGCGGGGTGCGGGGTCCGCGTGCGTCGCGCCTGTCGTGTCGCGGTCGCGCCGGGCTGACGCCACGCCATCGATGCGTAGCGCACTGCCGCGCTGATCCTCTTCTGTAGGAAGCGGCTGGCGACAAATGGGGCTCGCGTGACCTGCCTCGGCTGCGGTGCCGTCCCAACATGCGAAGAGCATCAACCATCGAAAGGAGTCATGCGATGAACAAGGACCAAGTCAAGGGCCGTGTGAAGGAAGCCACCGGCGAGGTGCAGCAGAAGGTCGGCAAGCTGACCGGCGACCTCGATACGCGCGCCAAGGGCCAGGCCAAGGAAATGGAAGGCAAGGTGCAGAAGAACTACGGCGACGCCAAGGAGACCGTGGAGAACACCGCGCGCGACCTCGAAACCGAGAAGCTGCGCCGGGACGAGCTGAATCGCCGCTGATCCGGCGTCACAGCCATGAGGAAGGGCCGGTCTTGCCGGCCCTTCTTTTTGGCCCTGGCTTACTCGCTCGCCAGGTCGGGGCTGCCGGTGGCAGTGGCCGCGGGCAAGGTCACGGTGGCCGCGTCGCCATCGCCCGTCGGCAACGGCGCGGATGGCGCGGCCGTCGCGCCAGCACCGGCGCGGTCACCCGCTGCCGTGCCGGATCCCACCGGGCTGGACGGCGC
>JAEZKX010000169.1 GCA_023436025.1 Pseudomonadota bacterium
ACACCGCCTCGCTGGCGGGCTCGCGCCCCATGAGGGCCGCCACCGCCTGGGCCGGCCGGGTGGCGCCGTCCAGCAGTTCCACCACGGCAGCGGCGATGGGCATCTCCACCCCCAGCCGGGCGGCGCGCTCCACCACCGTGCGCGCGCAGTGGACGCCTTCGGCCACATGGCCCAGCGAGGCCACCGCCTCCTGCAGCGACTTGCCCTGCGCCAGCAGCAGGCCGACCCGCCGGTTGCGGCTGAGGTCGCCCGTGGCCGTCAGCACCAGGTCACCCAGGCCCGACAGGCCCATGAAGGTGTCGGCCCGCGCACCCAGGGCCACGCCCAGGCGCGTCATTTCCGCCAGGCCGCGCGTGATCAGCGCGGCACGGGCGTTGAGGCCCAGCGCGAGGCCATCGCACAGGCCGGTGGCGATGGCCAGCACGTTCTTGACGGCGCCGCCCACCTCGACACCCGGCAAGTCGTCATTGGCATAGACCCGCAGCGACGGGCTGTGGAAGGCGGCCACCAGGGCTTCGCGCACCTGGGCCTGCTCGCTGGCCGCGACCAGCGCGGCCGGCTGGCCGGCAGCCACCTCCTGCGCGAAGCTCGGACCACTGAGCACGCCGGCCGCCATCGCGGGCGCGACCTCGGCGCGAATTTCGTGCCCCAGCAGTCCGGTCGGCACCTCGAAGCCCTTGCACAGCCAGGCGACGGGCCGGCCGCAATCGCGCAGCGCGGCCAGCATGGTGCGCAGCCCCGCCATCGGCGTGGCGACGATCACCAGGTCGTGGCGGCGCGCCAGCGCCTGGGGCGCCTCGGCACTGACCGTGACGCCCGGCGGCAGGACGGCGCCGGGCAGGTACTTGCGGTTCTCGCGCGCGCCGGCCATGGCCTCGGCCTGGGCGGCATCACGCGCCCACAGGGTCACCGGGTGGCGCGTACCGGCAGCGATGGCCAGCGCCGTGCCCCAGGCGCCGGCTCCGAGCACCAGGATGTCCATTGGCGCGGGACTTTGCTCAGGCGGAGGTGATGATGGACGAAGGCGCCTCGCCGCCGGCCTGCTGGGCCTGCTGCTGCTCGTACATCGCCTGGAAGTTGATTTCAGCCAGGTGCACCGGCGGGAAGCCCGCGCGGGTGACGATGTCCGACACGTTGCTGCGCAGGTAGGGGTAGACGATCTGCGGGCATGCGATGCCCATGACGGCCTGCATCTGCTCGGCGGGAATGTTGCGGATCTCGAAGATGCCAGCCTGCTTCACTTCCACCAGGAAGACGGTCTTGTCCTTGATCTTGGTGGTGACGGTGGCCGAGACGGCGACCTCGAACATGCCTTCGGCGGCCTGCTGGGCCTCGACGCCGAGCTGGATGTCGACCGAAGGCTGCTCCTGCTCCAGCAGGATGGCCGGGGAATTCGGCTGCTCCAGCGAGGCTTCCTTCATGTAGACGCGCTGGATCTGGAAGACGGGTTCGTTCTGATCGGCCATGGCTTGTGCTTTCGGTGCGGAATGAAAAAACCCGCCGGGAGTCGATGCTCCGGGCGGGCAGGGTCTCGGTGCAAGCGCCGATTATGGCGCGCCGGCAGGTGGGGGCTCGGCAAGGGGGCGGAGGAACAGCCGGACTGGCGGACTGCCGGACGCAAAAGTCGCAAAGACTACGCAAAAGGCGCAAAAGAAGAACCAGAAATATTCTTGAAGTCCCTTTGCGACTTTTGCGCGACCTTTGCGACTTTTGCGTCCGGATGTCCAGATGTTCAGGTGTCCGGACGCCGGGAAACTCAGGCCCCGGTCAGCAGGGGCATGAGCCCGCCGCGGCCGTCGAGGGCGATCAGGTCGTCGCAGCCGCCCACGTGGGTGTCGCCGATGAAGATCTGCGGCACGGTGCGGCGGCCGGTCATCTCCATCATCTTCATGCGCTCCTCGGGTTGCATGTCGATACGGATTTCTTCGATGGCATCGACCCCCTTGGACTTGAGGATCTGCTTGGCGCGGATGCAGTAGGGGCATACCGCGGTGGTGTACATCTTGACGGGCTGCATGGTGGCTAGATGAGGACGTTTCAGGTTTTTTCGACCGGAAGGTTAGCCTCTTTCCACGACTTCAGGCCGCCCGCCAGCGTGACGGCCTTGTCGTAACCCAGCTTTTTCGCGATGCCCAGCGCGCGGTTGGCGCGCGCGCCGCTCTGGCACACCAGGATCAGCGGCAGCGCCTTGTTCTTCACGACCTCGGGCAGGCGCTGTTCCAGCTGGTTCAGCGGGATGTTGCGCGCGCCGCCGACGTGGCCGGCGGCGAACTCCTCGGTCTCGCACACGTCCACCACCACCGCCTTCTCGCGGTTGATCATCTGCACCGCATTGGACGCGCTGACGGCGCCCGCGCCGACGCCACCGCGCAGGGTGGGCCAGATCAGCATGCCGGCCGACACCACCGCCACCAGCGCCAGCGACCAGTTCTGCAACAGGAAATCCAGGAAATTCATTCGCCTCTTTCTTCCGCGCCGCCCCAAGGGCGAGCAACCCGCGATTCTAGAATGCCGGGTTTCTCCCCACCTTCGACTGCCTAACCCATGTACAAGCTCGTCCTGATCCGCCACGGCGAATCGACCTGGAACCTGGAAAACCGCTTCACCGGCTGGACCGATGTCGACCTCACCCCCACCGGCGTGGAGCAGGCCGTGCAGGCCGGCCGGCTGCTCAAGGCCGAGGGCTGGGATTTCGACCTCTGCTTCTGCAGCGTTCTCAAGCGCGCCACCCGCACCCTGTGGCACGTACTCGACGAGATGGACCGCACCTGGCTGCCGGTGGCGCACTCCTGGCGCCTCAACGAGCGCCACTATGGCGCCCTGCAGGGGCTCAACAAGGCCGAGACGGCCAAGAAGTACGGCGACGAGCAGGTGCTGATCTGGCGCCGCAGCTACGACACGCCGCCGCCGGCGCTGGCGGCGGACGATCCGCGCAGCGAGCGCGCAGACCGCCGCTACCAGAACATCAAGCCCGAGGAGTTCCCGCTGACCGAGTGCCTCAAGGACACGGTCGCCCGGGTGCTGCCCTTCTGGAACGAGTCCATCGCCCCGGCGATCCGCGCCAACAAGCGGGTGCTGGTGTCGGCCCACGGCAACTCCATCCGCGCGCTGGTGAAGTACCTCGACAACGTGGGAGACGACGAGATCGTCGGCCTGAACATTCCCAACGGCATCCCGCTGGTCTACGAACTCGATGCCGAGCTCAAGCCCATCCGCCACTACTACCTCGGCGATGCCGATGCGATCGCCCGTGCCGCCGCGGCAGTGGCGGCGCAGGGCAAGGCGAAATAGGCCTGTAGGACGGTTCCTGCCCGAATCCGCGCTTTTTTCACATGCCCAAGCGGGGCGGTCGGGAACCGTGGTCGGCCGGAAGCGTCTGACACGTTTCTCAGGTGTATATTGAAGTCGAGAGGACCGAAGACCTTCCCATGAGCCACAAACTCAAGATTGCCGGCTGGATTTCCGTTGGCGCCCTTGCCGGAGCGCTGACCACGGTTTCGCTGCAGACCGTCGCCCGTGGCTCGCTGGCCCCCCTGCCGCTGGAAGAACTTCAGCAGCTCGCCGCCGTCTTCAGCATGGTCAAGAGCGACTATGTGGAGCCGATCGACGAGAAGAAGCTGATCACCGATGCCATCTCCGGCATGGTGGCCAGCCTCGACCCCCACTCGCAGTACTTCGACAAGAAGTCCTTCAAGGAATTCCGCGAGGGCACCTCCGGCCGCTTCGTCGGCGTGGGCATCGAGATCTCCCAGGAGGACGGCCTGGTCAAGGTGGTGTCGCCCATCGAAGGCTCGCCCGCCTTCCGCGCTGGCCTGAAGTCCGGCGACCTGATCACGAAGATCGACGACACCGCGGTGAAGGGCCTGACCCTGTCCGAGGCCGTCAAGCGCATGCGCGGCGAGCCGAGCACGAAGGTGATGCTCACGATCTACCGCAAGGACGAGAACCGCACCTTCCCGGTGACCATCACCCGCGAGGAGATCAAGACCGTCTCCGTCAAGGGCAAGCTGGTCGAGCCGGGCTACGGCTGGATCCGCCTGTCGCAGTTCCAGGAGCGCACGGTCGACGACTTCGTGCGCAAGGTGGAGGAGCTGTACAAGGCCGATCCCAACCTGAAGGGCCTGGTGCTGGACCTGCGCAACGACCCGGGCGGCCTGCTCGATGCCGCGGTGGCGGTCTCGGCGGCCTTCCTGCCCGAGAACGTGACCGTGGTGTCCACCAACGGCCAGCTGCCCGAGAGCAAGTTCACCTACAAGGCCTCGCCGGAGTTCTACCAGCGCCGCGCCGGCGCCGACCCGCTGCGCCGCCTGCCGCCGCAGATCAAGAACGTGCCGCTGGTGGTGCTGGTGAACGAGGGTTCCGCCTCGGCCTCCGAGATCGTGGCCGGCGCCCTGCAGGACCACAAGCGCGCCACCATCCTGGGCAGCCAGACCTTCGGCAAGGGCTCGGTGCAGACCGTGCGTCCGCTGGGCCCCGACACCGGCCTGAAGCTGACCACGGCGCGCTACTACACGCCCAGCGGCAAGTCGATCCAGGCCAAGGGCATCGTGCCGGATGTGCTGGTCGACGAAACCGAGGAAGGCAATGTCTTCTCCGTGCTGCGCACCCGGGAGGCCGACCTGGACAAGCACCTCAACAGCGGCCAGGGGCCCGAGGTGAAGGATCCGAACCGCGAGCAGGCCCGCGAGGCCGCCCGCAAGCGCGCCGAGGAAGAAGCCAGGAAGGGCCCGAACGCCCGGACGCCGCCGGAGTTCGGCAGCGACAAGGACTTCCAGCTGGTCCAGGCGCTGAACCAGCTCAAGGGCCGGCCGGTGCTGGTCTCCAAGACCCAGGTCGTGGAGAACAAGGCGGAGAAGCAGGAGAACTGATCGCCTGCGGCGCCATCGAAAAGCCAGCCCGCGGGCTGGCTTTTTTCTTTCGTGCCGCGACGCCGGCCCTGGTGTCACCCGGGCCGCGGCGCCCAGCCGGCGCGCGAGGGACAATCGCTCCATGACCGACGACCAGCTCCTGCGCTACTCCCGCCATATCCTGCTGGAGGAAATCGGAGTGGAAGGCCAGCAGCGCATCCTCGACGGCCATGCGCTGGTGATCGGCGCCGGCGGGCTGGGCTCGCCCGTGGCGCTGTACCTGGGCACGGCCGGCGTGGGCCGCCTCACGCTGGTGGACCACGACGTGGTGGACCTCACCAACCTGCAGCGCCAGATCGCCCACAGCCTGGCGCGCGTCGGCCACCCCAAGGCCGAATCGGCGCGTGAAGCCATCGCCGCCATCAATCCCGAGGTCGAAGTCCGCGCCCTGGTGCGCCGCGTCGGCGCGCCGGAACTCGACGCGCTGGTGCCCGAAGCCGACGTGGTGCTCGACTGCAGCGACAACTTCGCGACGCGCCAGCTGGTCAACCGCGCCTGCGTGCGCCACCGCAAGCCGCTGGTGGCGGGCGCGGCGATCCGCTTCGACGGCCAGGTCAGCGTGTTCGACCGCCGGATCGCGGACGCTCCCTGCTACGCCTGCCTGTTCCGGCCGGACGCCGAGCTGGAGGAGACGCGCTGCGCGACCCTGGGCGTGTTCGCGCCGCTGGTGGGGATCATCGGGGCCATGCAGGCGGCCGAGGCGCTGCGGCTGCTGGCGGCGGTGGGTGAATCGCTGGCGGGGCGCCTGCAGATGCTCGAAGGCCGCCGGATGGAGTGGAACGAGGTGCGCGTGCGGCGCGACCCGGCATGTCCGGTGTGCGGCCCTACTTGAGGCCCAGGCCGGTTACCAGCAACTGGTCGAGCGCATGCGGCGCGACCATCTGGACCTCGCCGGAAGCAGGCTCGCCCAGGGCCACCAGGGCAGCCGCCAGCAGCGTGCCGAAGAAAATCATCGAGGTCTGGACGAACAGCTTCATGTGGATGCCTTGGCGGACTCCCCCGCGCATGCACCGATCATGCCCGGGCCGCAGGCGCCTGCAAGTCGGTGCGCGGCCGTGCCGCTTGTAGTCGGGCGCCGACAAGCTGTGCGGTAGGACGCTTCCTACCGGACACCCCAAGACACGCTGGCACAATCGCGCCGGAACAAGAAGAGGGACGAGCGAGACAAGCCGTCGCACGTGGCACTGCGCACCTACATCGTCGAAGACAACGCGACCATCCGCGAGAACCTGATCGGCACGCTGGAAGAGCTGGCATCGGTGCGTTCGCTGGGATGGGCCGAGACGGAGAACGCTGCGCGCGACTGGCTGCGCGCGCATCGCGGCGGCTGGGACCTCGCCATCGTCGATCTGTTCCTGAAGCAGGGAAGCGGGTTGGGCGTGCTGGAAGCCTGCCAGGACCGCGAGCGCGGCCAGCGCGTGGTGGTGCTCAGCAACTATGCGACGGAAGACATGCGCCGGCGGTGTGCCCAGCTCGGGGCCGACGCGGTGTTCGACAAGTCGAACGAAATCGACGCGCTGGTCGATTACTGCCTGGCCCATGGCGGGCCAGGCGATTGAGGATCAATCGATCAGCTTGTTCTTCAGCGCGTAATAGGTGAGGTCGCTGTTGGAGGAGAGGTTCATCTTCTCCATGAGGCGCGTGCGGTAGGTGCTCACCGTCTTCACCGACAGCGACAGGGCCTTGGCGATGTCGCCGGCCGTCTCGCCCTTGGCGAGCTTCAGGAAGACCTGGAACTCGCGCTCCGACAGCTGCTCGTGCGGCGCGCCGCCTTCCTTGCGATTGAGCTGCTGGGCCAGCAGTTCCGCCACGGCGGGCGAGATGTAGCGGCGACCCAGCGCGATGGTGCGGATCGCATTGACGATCTCCATCGGCTCGCATTCCTTGTTGAGGTAACCGCTAGCGCCCTGACGGATCAGGTTCATCGCGTAGTGTTCCTCGGGATACCCGGAGAGGATCAGGATGCCGACGTCCGGCGCCTTCGCGCGGATCATGCCCAGCGCGTCGATGCCGCTCTGGCCCGGCATGGACAGGTCCATCACCAGCACGTCCATCTCGGTCGTGCGCACCAGGTCGATGGCCTCGCGGCCGCTCGCAGCCTCCCCAACGACACGCAGGTCGACTTGCTCCGAGAAGAACTGTTTGAGGCCTGACCGCACGATGGCGTGGTCATCCACAATGCCGACTTTGATCATGGTTCACCTTCTACGTCAAGCTCGGTTCATTGTGCCCCACTTCAGGATTGAAATGGCCTACCCTTGAGTCATGACGTGCGGGGATTTTATTCACAACAGTGAGGTTTTAGGGTGAATCTGCCGGCATCTTTCGCACTACCCAGGACGGCCGTCGGGCTGATCCTCGCGGTACTCGCGGCCGGCGTCCTGGTGGGCATCAACGAGACGGGCTACAAGGAGTCCACCCAGGCCCTGGAGCGCATCGACGACTACACGCGCACCCGCAACGCGGTGAATCGGTTGTTGCAACACGTACTCGATGCCGAGACCGGCTCGCGCGGCTACCTGCTCACCGGCGACCCCCGCTATCTCGAGCCGTACAACGCGGCCGTCGCCGAGATCAGTAACAACCTCGACGCCATGCGGGACTACTATCCCGATGGCGACGCCGACGCCACCACGCTCGACCAGCTCACCCGCAACGTGCAGCGCAAGCTGGCCGAGATGGACCTGTCGGTGCGCATGCGCAAGCAGGGCAACGAAGACGCCTGGAAGTTCGTGCTCATGACCGATGTCGGCAAGGAGCACATGGACGCCATCCGCGAGCAGGCCGGCAAGCTCATCCAGAGCGCCACCACCGGCATGGAGGTCAGCCGGGGCCAGGTCGAGCGCTCCCTGCGCCTCGCCCGGCTGGGCATCGCCATCGTCGCCTTGCTGGCGTTGCTGGCCTTCTATCTGTACCTGCGCCAGAGCATCAAGCTCAAACTCGCCGGTGAACAGAAGGAATCCGCCCTGCAGGAGGAGCGCGACCTGCTCGAAGGCCAGGTGCGCGACCGCACGGCGTCGCTGGCGCAGCTGGCCACCCACCTGCAGCAGGTGCGCGAGGAGGAACGCGGCCACCTGGCCCGCGAGCTGCACGACGAACTGGGCGCCCTGCTCACCGCCGCCAAGCTCGACGTGGCCCGCCTGAAGTCCAAGCTCGGCACCACCCCGCCGGAGGTGAGCCTGCGGCTTCAGCACCTGACCGAGACGCTCAACAGCGGCATCGCGCTGAAGCGTCGCATCATCGAGGACCTGCGCCCCTCGTCGCTGGCCAACCTGGGCCTGACCGCCGCGCTGGAGATCCTCGCGCGTGAGTTCTCCGAACGCTCCGGCATCGAGGTCGCCACCAGCCTGGAGACGGTCGACCTGGACGAGCCGGCCCAGCTGACCGTCTACCGGCTGGTGCAGGAGTCGCTCACCAACGTCGGCAAATATGCGGAGGCCAGCCAGGTGGACGTGAGCCTGCGCAGCTACACCAACCACGTCGAGGTGGAGATCCGCGACAACGGCAAGGGCTTCGAGGTCCATGCCCAACGGCCCTCCACCCACGGCCTGGCCGGCATGCGCCATCGCGTGGAAGCAGGCGGCGGCCGCTTCACGGTGGTTTCCCGGCCCGGCGCCGGCACCCGCATCCAGGCCGCCTTGCCCAAGAAGCCGGTCACGGCCGAGGTGGTTGCCCAGGCCTGACCGCCTGCGTGTAGTCCACCTCCTACGACACGTCCTCCCTGTCCGACTACACCCGTTCACGCCGGGTACTGATCACCCACGCGCGGGATATGCCTAAGCTAGCCGCAGGCACGGATCGCCTCCGCGCCACCTAGGCCCAGAAAGAAAGGTTCGAGGAGTTTCCCGCGTGCTGCACTACGCCGTCGTGTTCCTGGTCATCGCGCTGATCGCCGCGGTCCTCGGCTTCGGCGGCATTGCCGCTGACGCCGCCGGCCTCGCGAAGCTGCTGGCCCTGGTGTTCACGGTGTTGGCGGCGCTGGCCCTGCTCCTTGGCATTTCGCGCAGGCCCTGAAGGCCGGAAAGTTCCACGGCGCCCCACCGGGCATGAAGCATCCCCACACAAGAGAGGACCGAGATGACCATCGACACCCACCAAGCCCTCGACAACACCCGGCGCTACGCGCACCAGGCGATCGACCGCGCCAGCAACACGATGCAGGGCCTGCGCTCCGGGCTGTCCGAGCGTGCGTCCACGGCGCGCAGCTACCTCGGCGACTACGCCAATGCGGGCACGCGCTACGTCGGCGAGCACCCTCTCAAGTCGGCCCTGATCGCCGCCGCCATCGGCGCGGCCATCGCGGGCCTCGTCATCGCCCTGCGCCACCGCGACAGCGACAACTACTACTGAACGCGCGCGCACGATGCTGCATCCGATCTTCTCGGTGCTGGTGAGCAAGCCAGAGCTGGTGCTGGAACACGTCGCCGGCTACGCCGCGCTGATGCGCGACGAAGCCTCGTCGGTCGGCCTCGAGGTCGCCAAGCGCGCCGTTGCCTGGGGCATCGCGCTGTTCTCCGCCCTGGTCTTCCTGATCCTGGCGGGCGTGGCGGCGATGCTGTGGGCCGTGCAGGGCCAGTTCAGCTGGGCCTTCGTGATCGTTCCCGGCATCCCCCTGGTCCTGGCCGTGCTCGCCTTCCTCGAGGCGCGCAAACGCCTGCCCGAGAAGGCCTTCTCCGAGCTGAAATCCCAGCTGGACGCCGACGCACAGGTCCTGCGCGCCATCGCCGCGCGCTCGTGAGACGGGGGATGCATGTCTGATGCTTCGGAGAAGCTCGCGCGCAGCCGCCAGGCGATCCTGGACCACATGGCACGCCGGCAGCGCAAGCACGACCCGCGCGAGATCCCGGCCGGCGCCACCGACACCGGCGCACAGGCGGACCTGGGCGCCCAGGAGCCGCCGCCGTACGCCCGCCAGTCGTCCGCGGCCGGCCTGTTGGGCCATGCCGGCGCCGTGCTGCGCATGTGGTGGCAACACCATCCCGCGCACATGGCGGTGGAGCTCGCCAACCCGCTGATGCGCAGCTACGCGCGGCGCAAGCCGCTGCAGCTGGTGGGCATCGCGCTGGCCGCCGGCGCCGCGCTGACCTTCGCGCGGCCCTGGCGCCTGATCTCCATCACCACCTTGCTGATCGCGCTGCTGAAGTCATCGCAGCTGTCCAGCCTGTTCATGGCGGCGCTGTCGGCCGCCGACTACCGCAAGGACGACGACCGGACGGGATGAAAAAACGCGAACCGGGTGGAATGCGGTGCGGCTGCCCGGCAAGCTCCCTTGTAAAAACCGCACCAACAAAACGCCTCATGGGAAGGAGTCTCCAAATGAAACAAGCTCGCGCCATCGCCCTCGCCGTCCTGACCGGCATCACCCTGGCCTCCACCGGCTGCGCGGTGATGCGCGGCCAGACCGACGTCGGCACCTATGTCGACGACCGCACCATCACCGCGGCGGTGAAGGCCAAGCTGCTCGAGGACCGCAACACCGGCGGCCTGTCGATCAACGTCGACACCCTCAACGGCACCGTGTCGCTGTCCGGCTTCGCCAAGTCGCAGGCCGAGAAGGACATCGCCGGCCAGATCGCCCGCAACACCAAGGGTGTGCGTGAAGTCCGCAACAACCTGGTCGTGCGCCCGTAAGCGCCACGGCAGCCTGCCCGGCTTGCCGGCAGCGCCAAGGGGCAGGCGGCCTGCGGGCCGGCCTGCCCCTTGCGCTTTTTCCCCGGAGGAACCATGAAACCATTCCACTGCCAGCACTGCGGCAACCCGGTCTTCTTCGAGAACATCCAGTGCCTGCGGTGCGAAAGCGCGCTGGCTTTCCTTCCCGACCGCCTGACGATGGCGGCGATCGAACCGGTGCCCGGCGCCGAAGGGCAGTGGCGGCCCCGCGGCCGGACCCAGGACGGCGGCGCCACCTACCGCCTGTGCCACAACCACACCACCCAGAACGCGTGCAACTTCACCGTGCGCGCCGACGACCCGAATCCACTGTGCGTCGCCTGCCGGCTCACGCGGGTGCTGCCGGACTTGTCGCAGCCGGACAACCCGCACCGCTGGTACCGGCTGGAAGTGGCCAAGCGGCGCCTGTTCTACACGCTGGCCAAGCTGGGGCTGCTGTCGGCGACGCCGCCCAATGGCGAGGCCGACGGACCGATCTTCGAATTCCTGGCCGACACGCCGGGCCACCAGGTGATGACTGGCCATGCGCAGGGCGTCATCACGCTCAACGTCGCCGAGGCGGACGATGCCGAGCGCGTGCGTCGGCGCGTCGAGATGCACGAGCCCTACCGCACCCTGCTCGGACACGTGCGCCACGAGTCCGGCCATTACTACTGGGACCGCCTGATCGCCGAGGGCGGACGCACCGACAGCTTCCGCGAAGTTTTCGGCGACGAGCGCGCCGACTACGGCCAGGCGCTGCAGGCGCACTATGCGCGCGGCGGCACCGTCCCCGACTGGCAGGAGAGCTTCGTCAGCGCCTATGCCACGGCGCACCCGTGGGAGGACTTCGCCGAGACCTGGGCGCACTACCTGCACATGGTGGACCTGCTGGAGACCGCCGCCTCGTACAACACGCGCCTGTCCATTCCCGGCGAGGGCGGCGTGGAGCTGGAGGAAGTCATCAACCCCCTGGAAACGGGCCAGCCCGAGTTCGACGTGCTGGTGGAACAGTGGGTGCCGCTGACGCTGCTGGTCAACAGCCTCAACCGCAGCCTGGGCCAGGAGGATGCCTATCCCTTCGCGCTGTCGCCGCGGGCGCTGGAGAAGCTGCGCTACGTGCACGACGTGATCAGCCAGACGCGCTCCCAGAGCGGCATGGAGAAGCCGCTGACGCGCGCGGGCGAGGCCCAGAAGACGGCCGAGGCCGCCGCGACGGTGGCGCAAACGGCGCCGGTGGCGCAGCAGAGCAAGCAGGGGGCGCAGGGAGCGCCTTGACATGGAGGTGCGCCAGCGCGCCCACCGCGCGCAGGCGTCCCAGGCGGTGGCTCCCCGCGTGCCTCAGGAATCCGCCTCCATGTCCCGCAGGATCCGGTCCAGCCGCTGCGACAGCTGCTCGGTGGAGAGCTTCTCGCGGAAGCGCTCCACCATCAGCGGCAGGCTCATGGGGCTGGGGTGGCGCAACTGCGCGAAGGCCACCGTCCTGGCCCGCATGCGCGCCAGCGCCTGCGCCAGGCGTGATAGCTCCAGCTCCTGGCTCAGGACCTCGTTCTCCGCCTGGTTCAGCAGCAGGTTGCCGGCGTCGTACTTGCGGAACACCTCGTAGAACAGGGCGCTGGACGCCTGCAACTGGCGCGCGCTCTTGGGCTGGCCCGGAAAGCCGCTGGAGACCAGCCCGGCCACCCGCGCGATCTCGCGGAAGCGCCGCTGCGCCAGTTCCGAGGAATTCAGCGAGGCCAGCACGTCGTGCAGCAGGTTCTCGCCCGAGAACACCGCCTGGCTGGTGACCGGCGCGATATCGAAGGGCTCGGCGCTCACCAGCTCGAAGCCGTAGTCGTTGATCGAGATGCTGAAGGTGTTGGGGCGCTCGCGCGCCAGCCGCCAGGCCAGCAGGCTGCCCAGGCCCAGGTGCACGTTGCGCCCGGCGAAGGGGTAGATGTAGAGGTGCTGCCCCTCGCGCGATCGGTAGGCCTCCACCAGCAGGGTGTCGGGCGTGGGGATGCGCGACAGGCGCTGCTGCGTCTGCAGCATGGGCCGCGCCGCCTCCAGCTCGGGCTCGTCGAACGTGCCATGCGCCGCGCCCTGCATCATCTCCAGCACGGCGTCGCTGAGCTCGGTGGACAGCGCCATCTTGCTGCCCTGCCAGGTGGGCACCGTGCCCTTGTTCTTCGTCGCCTTGCGCACGTAGGCGGCCATGTCGCGCACCCGCACGAACTCCAGCAGCCTCCCGGCGAAGAAGAAGTGGTCGCCCGGGCGCAGGCGCGCGATGAAGCCCTCCTCCATGGTGCCGATGGTGGCGCCGCTCAGGAACTTCACCTGGATGGCGGCGTCGCTCACGATGGTGCCCACCCCCAGGCGGTGGCGCTTGGCGACGCCGGCATCCTTCACGCGGTAGACGCCATCGTCACCCCGCACGATGCGGTGGTATTCCGGGTAGGCGCCCAGGCTGTCGCCGCCGCGCTCGCAGAAGGCCAGCGTCCAGTCGAACTCGGCGCGCGTGAGGTCGCGGTACGACCAGGCCCGGGTGACCTCCGCGTAGAGCGCATCCGGCGTGAAGCCGCCACCCAGCGCCACCGTCACGATGTGCTGCACCAGCACGTCGAAGGGCTTGGCCGGCGCCACGCGCTTTTCCACCCGGCCGGTGCGCGCGGCCCAGCGCGCCGCCGCGGCCTCGATGATCTCCATGGTGTGCGTGGGCACCAGCGTCACCCGGCTGGGCCGCCCGGGCGCATGGCCGCTGCGGCCGGCGCGCTGCAGCATGCGCGCCACGCCCTTGGCCGAGCCGATCTGCAGCACGCGCTCCACCGGCAGGAAGTCGACCCCCAGGTCCAGCGAGGAGGTGGCCACCACCGCGCGCAGGCTGCCCTCCTTCAGGCCCTGCTCCACCCATTCGCGGGTGGCGCGGTCCAGCGAGCCGTGGTGCAGCGCGATGTGGCCGGCCCACTGCGGCCGCGCCTGCAGCAGCAGCTGGTACCAGATCTCGGCCTGCGATCGCACGTTGGTGAAGACCAGCGTGGTGCCGGAACGCTCGATCTCCTCCACCACCGGCAGCTGCATGCGCGCGCCCAGGTGGCCGGCCCAGGAATACTTGCCCGGGTCGGGCGGGATCAGCGTGTCGATCACCAGCGTCTTGTCGACCTTGCCCTGCACCAGCGCCGGCGCCGCCGCCGGCATGCCGGGGTGGCAGAGCACGGCCATCGCCTCCTCGAGGTTGCCCAGCGTGGCGCTCAGCCCCCAGGCCACCAGACGCGGGTTCCACTGCCACAGCCGCGCCAGGGCCAGCTGCGCCTGCACGCCGCGCTTGCTGCCGATCAGCTCGTGCCACTCGTCGACGATCACGTAGCCCACGCCGGCCAGGTCCTCGCGCGCGCGTTCGCGCGTCAGCATCAGGGTCAGCGACTCCGGCGTGGTGACCAGCACGGTGGGCATGCGGCGGTCCTGGCGCGCCCGCTCGGTGCTGGAGGTGTCGCCGGTGCGCAGGCCCAGCGTCCAGGACGGCGCCAGCGCCCGCAGCGGCTCGGTCAGCGCCTTGGCCGTGTCGGAGGCCAGCGCGCGCATGGGCGTGAGCCAGAGCACGCGCAAGGGCTCGGCGCCACGTTGCGGCGGATGGCGCGCCAGCAGGGCGTCGAGCATGCCGAGCCACACCGCGTAGGTCTTGCCGGAGCCGGTGGTGGCATGCAGCAGGCCGCTGCGGCCGGCGGCGATCGCCTGCCAGACCTCGCGCTGGAACGGGAACGGCTGCCAGCCGCATCCCGCCATCCAGCGCTCGCCGGGCGATGGCTGCATGTCAGCCCGGGGCCGGGCGGGCGCGCACGCCGCTCGGCCGGTCGATCAAACGGTGGGCCAGCGCGGCAGGCTGGCGCAGGTCCAGGCCGGGCATGCGTGTTGGCGTGCAGGAGGATGGATCAGGCATCGATTGTGCCGGCAATACCGTCTTGCAGGGGCCGCTGCGGGAGACAGCCCCATGCCGGGCCGCGGGCCCGCAGCGATCGCGGCGGCGCCCACCCGGGGCGCTGCGCGACTTCGGTATCCTTGGCGCCCCATGCCCGATCCCTCCCGCTGGTTGCCCTTTCTCAAGTGGCCCCGTCCCGATGCCACGCTGCTCAAGGGCGAGGCGAGCGCCGCCCTCACGGTGGCGGTGGTCATGATCCCCCAGTCGGTCGCCTACGCAGGCCTGGCCGGCATGCCGCTGGTGACCGGCCTCTACGCCACCTTCCTGCCGGCGCTCATCGCCGTGCTGTTCAGCGCCTCGACGCGCCTGTCGGTCGGGCCCTCGGCCCTCAGCGCGGTGCTGGTCGGGGCGTCCCTGACCGGCCTGGCGCAACCGGGCAGCCCCGGCTGGGTGACGCTGGCCGTGTGGCTGGCGCTGCTGGCCGGCCTGCTGCAACTGGCGGTCGGCGCCTTCCGAGCGGCCTGGGTGCTGAACCTGGTGAGCTCGCCCGTGCTGGCCGGCTTCAGCCAGGCGGCGGCGCTGCTGATCATCGCCTCGCAGCTGCCGGCGCTGATCGGCCTGGACGGGCCGCTCCCGCGCCTGCTGGAGGCGCCGCGCATCGACCCGCAGGCCCTGGGCTACGGGCTGGTGAGCCTGGCGCTGTTCGTGGTCGCCAAGCGCGTGGCGCCCAAGCTGCCCATCATGCTGGTGGTGCTGGCGGCCAGCGCGGCGCTGAGCTGGGCCACGGGCTACCACACGCACGGGGCCGTGGTCGGCCCGCTGCCGCAGGGCCTGCCCGCACTGCACTGGCCGGCCTGGCCGGGCTGGGACACCTTCGGCACCCTGGTGGCGCCCGCGCTGGTGCTGACGCTGGTCAGCTCGCTGGAGATGGCGGCCAGCGCCAAGATCGAAAGCCAGCGTGACGGCAAGCGCTGGGACGCCAACCAGGACCTGGTGGGCCAGGGGCTGGGCAAGCTCGCCTCCGCCTTCTCGGGGTCGTTCGCCACCAGCACCTCGTTCTCGCGATCGGCCATCACGCTGTTCGCCGGCGCCCGTACCGGCTGGGCGACGGTGCTCGCTACCGCCGTGGTGCTGCTGGTGCTGCTGTTCTTCACGCCCCTGCTGTCGTACGTGCCGCAGGCGGTGCTGGCCGCGGTGGTGGTGGCGGCGGTGGCCAGCCTGTTCAAGCCACGGACCTTCGTGCGGCTGTGGCAGGTCGACCGGGTGGAGGCGCTGACCGCCGGCACCACCTTCGCCGTGACCATCCTGAGCGCGCCGCGCATCTACTGGGGCGTGCTGACCGGCGTGCTGATCGGGCTGGCGTACTTCCTCTACCTGCGGCTGCATCCGCGCATCATCGAGGTGGGCCTGCATCCCGACGGCAGCCTGCGCGACCGCCACCTGTGGAAGCTGGCGCCACTGGCGAGCGATCTCTACGCGCTGCGCATGGACGCCGAGCTGGATTTCGCCTCGGCCACGGCGATCGAGCGCGACATCGTCGAACACCTGGCCGCCCACCCGGGCGTGCGCCACATCTGCCTGTTCGCGCAGCCGATCAACCGCGTCGACGCCACCGGCGTGGAGATGTTCGGCCAGCTGCGCAAGCTGCTGGAGGCGCGCGGCATCACCCTGCACATCAGCGGCATCAAGCTGCCGGTGGAGCGGGTGCTGCAGAAGGCGGGCGTGCTGGAGCCCGGTCCGCTGCTGCGCATGTACCGCACCGATGCGGAGGCGCTGCTGGCCTTCGCCAGGCTGGGCGACGAGCAAGGGCAGGATGGTTCGGCCGCGCCGCCGGGCTCCACCGCTTCCCCGGCCTCCCAGGATGCGCTCGCGCCGCAGGCGCACCGACCGTAGGACCGACCTGCCGCGCCGAGCGCACCGGCCTCACTTGCGCCGGGGCCGCGGCAGATCCTTGCCGGGTGCGCTCAGGCGCCCCGCCCGCAGCAGGGCCACCGCCTCCAGCAGCGCCCGCGCGGCATTGCGCGCCTCCTCCTGCACCGCCGCGTCGGCGTCCAGCGCCTGGTGGCTGGTGGCATAGGGTTCGTAGTAGCCGATGAAGCGGTCGAAGCGGCTCACCGGGCTGGCGTCGACGAGTCCCATCCAGTCGAGCCAGTCGCACAGCAGCCGGCGCGTGCTTTCGATGCCGGCGACGTCGCCGTGCACCACCACGCCGTAGCTGCGGCCGACCAGGTGCTGGGGGTAGTCCCAGCCTTCCAGCTCGATCTGCTTGGCGCGCGCCGGGTCCTTGCCGCCGGTGCGGGTGGGGTCCGGGTTGCCGCCGTCGGCGCACACCAGGCGGTCCATCATCAGCTTGAGCGGGCTGGTCGGCGCATACCAGTGCGTGGGCGTCAGCAGCAGCACGCCGTGCGCGGCCACCCAGCGCTCGTAGATCTCGTTCATCCAGTCGTTCACCTGCCCTTGCCCGTGGTTGGGATAGCAGCTGCACGGCCAGTGGCACAACGGCATGGCGGTGGAGACGCAGGCCTTGCAGGGGTGGATGTGGCGGTCGTAGTCGGAAGCCAGCAGGCTCAGGTCCAGCAAGTCGGCCTCGACCCCGGCCTGCCGCACCACCTCCTCGGCGATGCGTGCCAGGCGGAAGGTCTTGGACATCTCGCCGGGACAGGTGCCGTCGTTGCGCGGCGCCGCGCAGACCAGCAGCACGCGCGACGGCGTGGCCGGGTCCTCCCAGCGCTGCTGCGCCGCGCGCAGGCGCTCGCGCGCCTCGTACCACTCGAGCGACAGGTCGTAGTCGGGGTCGGCGAATTCCGGGCCGGCCTTGCGCGTCACCGGCGCCTTGCGGCCCTGCGCGTAGGCGTCCCAGGCGATGGCTTCCAGCCGCGAGATGGCCGCGTCCTCGCCGCGGAAGGCCGGGTCGAGGAAGCGCGCGCGGAAGCGTTCGCGGAACACCTCGCGCGGATGCGGCGGCGGCGCCTGGCCGGTGCGGACGTCCGGCTTCACTGGCTGTCCTGCACGCCGGCCATCAGCACCGCGCAGATCCTCGCGTCATCGCCGCGCAGGCGGACCACGTAGGTGCTGGTCTCCGAGCGGCCCACCTCCCCGCCCTGCGCATCGAGATGGGGCCAGCGGACGGTGACCGAGGCGAGATGGTCGGTGTGCCAGTCGGTGCGCTGGATGTCGACGCGCGTGCCGACCACGCCCCGGGCGTTGTACTGCGCCTTGGTGCCGCCGAAGAAGGCAGCCACTTCGTCGAGCGAAGCCACGGCGCGGCTGCCGTCGTCGCTGACCACCAGCGCGGGAACCTCCCAGCAGGCCGCGGCGCCCGGGCCGTCGCCGGTGGTGAAGGCATGTGCAAAGCGCTGCAGCAGATCGTGGATGGCGTCGTCGTTGCCAGGCATCGTCGAATCCTCGGCCAAGAACAAGGCCGCAGGCTAGCGCATGCCCGGACCAGCGTGTGGCTCAGCCGTGGCGCGGCGACGCCCCCGCCACGCCGCCCACCCAATGGATCAGCACACCGCGTCGGCGAGCAATCGCCAGGCCATGGCCTCAGGCGCTGACGATCCAGCCTTCCAGCGGATCGAGGTCCGCCGGCAGGCCATAGTGGGGCGCGCCGTGCCGCGCGGCCCAGGCCGCCTGCACGAGGCACAGCACCGCGTCCAGGCTGTCGCCGCTGGCGTCCCCGCCCAGCGCATCGCGCTGCGCATGCGTGAGCTTCAGCCGCAGGCCCAGGCGGGTGCGGCCCTGCTCCAGCGCTTCGAGCAGGTCCTTGCGCGCGATCAGCCGCTCGGGCGTCTGCCGGGCCTTGTCGTCGCTCTTGTAGCTGCGCCGGCCGATCAGCTCGCGCGCCAGCAGGCCCGGGTAGGCCTCCAGCGCCACGCGCCCCGGATCGCCGGCGTGCAGCCCCGGCATGTGCACGCCGGCCTCCAGCAGCAGCGGCACGGCCGCATGCAGCATGTAGGCGACGGGAGGGTTCACCCACTTCATGGAAGGACTGGAGCCCGCCAGCTTGTCGAAGCGGCGGTGGGCGAACTTCGCGCCCGGCGGCCGCTGCGCGCAATAGGCGGCGAAGGCCGCGCGGATCTGCGGCCGCGTCAGGCCCGCGTAGTGCTGCATGCAGGCGCGCCAGTCCGTCGGCCAGCCCAGTTCCTCCACCAGCGCGCGCGGCAGCCCGAAGGGAACGTCGAAGCCGCCCACCCACTCCTGCGGCTGGCGCAGCCAGGCCGCGAAGGCGGCGAGCGACTCCAGCCTTTCCAGCCGCGTGAGCTGCACGCGGTCGCCGCTGGCGGTGCCGAGCGCCAGCACGATGGGCTTGCGCCGCGTGGGCGCACTGGAGAAGTCGCAGCCGAGAAGCAGGGACATGGGCTCAGGCTAACCCAGGGCCAGCATCATCACGCCGGCGGCGATGCAGGCGGCGCCCAGCAGGCGCGGCACGCGGTCGCCCTCGCCCAGCAGCTGCCCGCCGATGAGGGCCGCGAACAGCATGGACACCTCGCGCGCCGGCGCCACCAGCGACAGCGGGCCGCTCTGCATGGCGTACAGCACCAGCACATAGGAGACCGGGCTGACGACGCCGACGAAGAGCGCGTACTTCCACTGCAGGCGCCACAGCGCGCGCGCCGCCGGCAGGTCGCGCAGCACCGGCGGCACCAGCACGAACAGGCGCAGCACCCCGCCCACGTAGTCCACCAGGATGGGCGACAGCAGCAGCACCTTCACCGCGTAGCCGTCCACCACCGTGTAGCTGGCGATGAAGGCGCCGCTGGCCACGCCGTAGAACATGCCCTTGTGCACCCGCTGGCGCGCCTGCGGATCGCGGCTGCGCCGCCACAGCGCCGGGCCGCCGGCGATCAGGAACACGCCGCCCACCACCGCGGCGATGCCCAGCACCCCCAGGGCCGCGATGCGCTCGCCCAGCAGCACCACGGCGGCGATGGACGCCAGCAGCGGCCCCGAGCCGCGCGCCAGCGGATAGACCACGGTGAGGTCGGCCTTGCGGTAGCCGCGCAGCAGCATCAGGTAGTAGCCGGTGTGCAGCAGCGCGCTGAGCGCCAGCAGCGCCCATTCGCGGCCGCCCCAGTGCGGCAGCGCATGCCAGGCCAGCCACAGGCCCAGCGGCGCCCAGGCGACGGTGTTGACGATGGAGGTGAAGAAGGCGAAGCGGACGTCGCCGCCGGCCTTCTTGGCCGCGATGTTCCAGCTGGCGTGGATCAGCCCTGCAACCAGGACCAGGGCGAGCGCGCCAGGCGGCAGGGTGTCAGCCCCGGCCGCAGATGGCGGCGGTGGCCATCAGGTCTTCCAGCAGCGCCAGCGAAACCTTGCCCGAGACCGAATACGGGTCCAGCTCGGGCTTCTCGGAATACTTCAGCAGGATCGAGTGGTTGAGCTTGGACATGTTCACCTGGCCCATGCTCCAGCCGCCGAAGCGCCGCTCGGAGATTTCCTCGTAGTGCAGCAGCGCGACGTCCTTGTGGCGGGCATCCTTCTGGATGGTGCCGAACAGCTCGCTGACCTGCATGCGGCCGCCTTCGATGGCTTGCAGGAAGATGCCGCCGCCGTAGCAGAGGATGCCGGTGATGCCGCTGACGGGGTTGTGCTGGCGCGCCTGGGAGAGGATCGATTCGATCGCCTCCGCGCCGGTGTCGACCGCACGGCTGCAATACAACAAGCGCACCAGCATCTGCACCTCTCTCAGTTGCGCGGGATGAGCGCCAGGAATTCCCGGCGCAGGGCGGAATCCTTGAGGAACACGCCGCGCATCACCGAGTTGATCATCTTGCTGTCCAGGTCCTTCACGCCGCGCCAGGCCATGCAGTAGTGGCTGGCTTCCATCACCACGGCCAGGCCGTCGGGCTGGGTCTTCTCCATGATCAGGTCGGCCAGCTGCACCACGGCCTCTTCCTGGATCTGCGGCCGGCCCATGATCCACTCGGCCAGCCGGGCGTACTTGGACAGCCCGATGACGTTGGTGTGCTCGTTGGGCATGATGCCGATCCACAGCTTGCCGATGACGGGGCACAGGTGGTGGCTGCAGGCCGAGCGCACGGTGATCGGGCCGACGATCATCAGCTCGTTGAGGTGCTCGGCGTTCGGGAACTCGGTGAGCGGCGGCGCCTTCACGTAGCGGCCGCGGAACACCTCGGTGAGGTACATCTTGGCCACGCGGCGCGCGGTGTCGTTGGTGTTGTGGTCGCTGGCCGTGTCGATGACCATGCTGTCCAGCACGCCCTGCATCTTCTGCGTGACTTCGCGCAGGAGCAGGTCGAGCTCGCCCGGCTCGATGAACTCCGCGATGTTGTCGTTGGAGTGGAAGCGCTTGCGCGCCGCGCGGATGCGCTCGCGGATCTTCACCGAGACCGGCGTGCCCTCATCGGGGGCGCCGGGGGTGAGCTGGCTGGACGGATCGGCTTTCATGGGGCTGCGCCGACTGTAACATCCCCTCCACGGGAGGTCGCGCATGGCACTCGAATGGCAACACACGCTCGAGGGAGTCGACTGGGACGAACTGTCGGCCCTCTACCGGGCCGCGCCCCTGGGCGACAAGCCGCCGGAGTGGCTGCGCACGGCCTTCGGCAACAGCATGTTCCGCTGCTTCGTACGCGACGGCGGGCGCCTGGTGGGGGCCGGCCGGGCGCTGGCCGATGGCGTGGACTGCGCCTACCTGTGCGACATCGCGGTGCTGCCCTCGCACCAGGGCGGCGGCCTCGGCCAGGCCATCGTGCAGCGGCTGGTCGACGCGGCGAGCGGCCACCGCAAGATCATCCTCTACGCGGTGCCGGGCCGCGAGCCGTTCTACCGCCGCTTCGGCTTTCGCCGCATGCGCACCGCCATGGCCATCTTCGCCGATCCGCGGCAGATGGCCGCGCGCGGCTACCTCGACGAACCATGAACTTCAACGACGTTCCCCAGGCGATCCAGCTGGCGCTGGCGCCGGTGTTCCTGCTGACCGGCATCGCCGGCATCCTCAACGTGATGACGGGGCGGCTGGCCCGCATCATCGACCGCGGCCGCGTGCTGACCGAGACCAACCGCCTGCAGGACAGCGCGCTGCGCGAGTTCCTGCTGACGGAGCTGCACAGCCTGGAGCTGCGGCGCCACCAGGCCAGCACGGCGATCACGGCCACCACGGCATCGGCGCTGCTGGTGTGCATGGTGGTGGTGGTGCTGTTCGTCGAGTCCCTGATCAACGTGCCCCTGCGCTGGTTGATCGGCCTGCTGTTCACCGCGGCGACGCTGCTGCTGGTGGTGGGCCTGGCGCTGTTCCTGCGCGAGGTGCACGTGGCCACCCGCACGGTACGGATTCCGGTGCTGCCGGGGGATTGAAGGCAGCGGGCGCACCGCCTCGCCGCTCCACCTACAGCCGCAACAGCAGCTCCAGGTCCTGCAGGGTGTTGGCCTCGTGCAGGGGCTTGTCGTGGCGGATGCGCAGCATGCGCGGAAAGCGCACCGCGATGCCGCTGCGGTGCCGGCTGCTGCGGTTGATGCCCTCGAAGCCCAGCTCGAACACCAGGCTGGGCCGGACGCTGCGCACCGGGCCGAACTTCTCGACGGTGTTGCGGCGGACGATGGCGTCGACCTGGCGGAACTCCTCGTCGGTGAGGCCGGAATAGGCCTTGGCGAAGGGCACCAGCTGCAGCGCGCCGGGCTGCGGCGGCTCCTTGCGCGCGATCGCCTCCAGCACCGCCGCGGCCTCGGCGGCGTCCGCCGGCGCCCGGTTCCACACCGCGAAGGTGTAGTCGGTGTAGACCGAGGAGCGCCGGCCGTGCCCGGCCTGGGCATAGACCAGCACGCAGTCGATCGTCATCGGGTCGATCTTCCACTTCCACCACAGGCCCTCGGCCTTGGTGCGGCCGGTGCCGTAGGCCGCGTCCAGGCGCTTGAGCATGAAGCCCTCCACGCCCCGCGCGCGCGACTGCGCGCGCAGGCGCGCGAAGTCGGACCAGGACGCGGC
>JAEZKX010000244.1 GCA_023436025.1 Pseudomonadota bacterium
GCGCCGGGCCCCGCGGTCGCCGTCGAACAGGGCCATCAGCGCAGGCCGCCGACGTAGCGCGGCCCGGCGGGCCCGGCCGCGCGCTCACGTAGGCGCTGCAGCGCGCCGCCCTCCGGGTTGGCAGGCTCCTGCGCCAGCATGGCCTCCATGCGCAGGGTGCAGGCCTCGAGTTCCGCATCCGGGCCCTCGGCCAGCCTGGCCCGGGCCACGCGCACGATCTCGCGCGCGTACTCCGTGTTGGCCACCATCCATTCGGTGTCGGTCACGCGGCCGGTCTTGCGGCGCAGCAGCACGTGCATGTGGGCGGCCAGGGCGAATTTCTGCGAAGACAACATGGACGGCTCCTCAGCCGGCGATCCGTTCCCGGTGCTGCGCGATATCCAGGCCCGCCTCCTCGGCCTTCTCACCCACGCGCAGGCCCACCAGCATATGCGTCACGGCCAGCAGCGCGGCCGAGACCAGCAGCGCATAGAGGAAGACGGCGCCAGCGCCGACCGCCTGCACCAGCAGGCTGCCGCTGGCACCGCCGATGCGCGGGTCAGCCAGCACGCCGGTCAGCAGCGAGCCCACCAGGCCGCCCAGCGCGTGCACGCCGAACACGTCGAGCGAGTCGTCGGCCCGCAGTAGGCGCTTCAACCCGGTCGCGCCCCAGTAGCAGACCACGCCCGCCACCGCGCCGATGACCAGGGCCGACAGCGGCGTGACGAACCCCGAGGCCGGCGTGATGCCCACCAGGCCGGCGACCGCGCCCGAGCACAGGCCCAGCAGCGAGGGCCGTCCGCGCAGCCACCACTCGCCCAGCATCCAGCCCAGCGCCCCGGCCGAGGCCGCCAGGTGCGTGACCAGCAGCGCCATGCCGGCGCGGCCGTCCGCCGCCACCGCGGAACCGGCGTTGAAGCCGAACCAGCCGACCCACAGCAGGCCGGCGCCGACCATGGTCAGGCCCAGGTTGAAGGGTTCGAAGGGCTCGCTGCCGTAGCCGCGCCGCGGCCCCAGGAAATAGGCGCAGACCAGGCCGGTGACGCCGGCGTTGATGTGGACCACGGCGCCACCCGCGAAGTCGAGCACGCCCATCTTCGCCAGCCAGCCGCCCGGCT
Organism: Pseudomonadota bacterium; assembly: GCA_023436025.1. Lineage (GTDB taxonomy): Bacteria > Pseudomonadota > Gammaproteobacteria > Burkholderiales > Burkholderiaceae_C > Ramlibacter. The sequence goes on from JAEZKX010000244.1 coordinate 1,098, forward strand.
CCCAGACCCAGTGCGCCACCGGCACGTAGACCAGCAGCGACCACAGCGCCATGAAGACCAGCAGCGCCGAAAACTTCATGCGCTCCACCACGGAGCCCACCACCAGGGCGGCGGTGATGATGGCGAAGGTGAGCTGGAACATGGCGAACACCGCCTCGGGGACGGTCGGCGCGAGGTGGCTCACCGAGACGCGCCCTTCGTCCTTGAGCAAGCCCAGGCCGTCCATCGCCAGGCGCGCCGTGCCTCCCAGCAGGCCGTTTCCGGGCGTGAAGGCGAGCGAGTAGGCCAGCACGAACCACAGCACGCTCACCAGCGCCGCGATGGCGACGGTGCTCGCCATGGTGTTGATCACGCTCTTGCGCCGCACCATGCCGGCATAGAACAGCGCCACGCCCGGCAGCGTCATCAGCAGGACCAGGGCGGTGGCGGTCATCATCCAGGCGGTGTCGGCACCACTGAGGCGGCCGGCCGGCACCATCGCGGGTCGCGTCAGTGCCGTGGCCGCGGCGGCATGCGCCGCTGGTGCCGCCGCGGGAGCCAGGTTGGTGCCCGTGGCCGCCGGCGCCTGGGCCCAGGCGACCGGCTGCACCAGGCAGAGGAGGAGCAGGACCAGGCTAGCCAGCACAGCACCCATGCGCATTCGTATCTCCGCGTAACAAGACCTGGGGGCAACGCACGATGCGTGCCAGATCCGGCACGCCCGCAGGCGTGGTGCAGCCAGGCTGCACGAAGGCGTGCCCGAAAGTTCTCGCGCCGCGGCCGCTGCGCAAGGGCCCAAGGGCTTCCGGGGCGCGCCCGCCCCGCTTCGCCACCCTAGAATGCGCCGATGAGTGCCGTCCTCTCCGCCGCATCACGCCGGCCGATCCGCGAGCTGCCGGACGAACTGGTCAGCCAGATCGCCGCCGGCGAGGTGGTCGAACGGCCGGCCTCCGTGGTGCGCGAACTGGTGGACAACGCCCTGGACGCCGGCGCCACCCAGGTCACGGTGCGGCTGCTCGCCGGCGGCGTGCGGCTGGTCTGCGTGGAGGACGACGGCGGCGGCATCGCCCGCGAGGAACTGCCGCTGGCGCTGAAGCGCCATGCCACCAGCAAGATCGGCTCGCTGGCCGACCTCGAGTCGGTAGCCACCATGGGCTTCCGCGGCGAGGCCCTGGCCGCCATCGCATCGGTCTCCGAGATGAGCCTGCTGTCGCGCGCCGAGGGCCAGGCCAGCGCCTTCCTGCTGGATGCGTCCAGCGGCGAGCTGCGGCCCGCCGCCCGCGCCATCGGCACCACCGTCGAAGTGAAGGAGCTGTTCTTCAGCACGCCGGCGCGGCGCAAGTTCCTCAAGAGCGATGCCACCGAACTGGCGCACTGCATCGAAGCGGTGCGTCGCCACGCGCTGGCGCGCCCCGACGTCGGCTTCACCATCTGGCACGAGGGCAAGCTCAGCGAGCAGTGGCGCGCCGGCAGCCGCGACCAGCGCCTGGCCGACGTGCTGGGCGAGGAGTTCATCGCGCAGAGCGTGGCGGTGGACCACAGCGCCGGCCCGGTGCGCATCACCGGCCGCGCGGGCATCCCGGATGCCGCGCGCTCGCGCGCCGACTGGCAGTTCGCCTATGTCAACGGCCGCTACGTGCGCGACAAGGTGATCACCCACGCCGCCCGCAGCGCCTACGAAGACCTGCTGCATGGCCACCGCCAGCCGGTGTACGCCCTGCATGTGCAGGTGGATCCGGCACGGGTCGACGTCAACGTGCACCCGACCAAGATCGAGGTGCGCTTCCGCGACAGCCGCGAGGTGCACCAGGCGGTCCGCCACGCGGTGGAACGGGCGCTGTCGGCGCCGCGGGCCGCGATGGTGGCGGCGGCAGCGGCCGCCGCCCCGGCCC
>JAEZKX010000295.1 GCA_023436025.1 Pseudomonadota bacterium
CACAGCGCCCGTGGGGGCATGATGGGCGTGGCCGCGCAGGCGCCCATGGCGCGAACCGCGCTGGCGGTGCGGCGCGGCGATGGTTGAGGCGGAGCCGGGATCGGCCAAGCAGGCGCGCCTTGTCGACCGCGGCGGCCCGCGGCTCTGTCGCGCGCCGTGAACGCTTGCCGGCCTGTGCGCGCGGCTTCGCTGCGCTGTGGTGTCGGTAGCGCGTTGACGCGGGCTGCCCGCTGGAGCTGAGGGGCCACCCTGGTGCCCGGTGGCTGCGCGCTGCCGGACGCGCCGTTGCGGGCCAGGGCGCAGCGTCTGGGACAATATCCGCATGCTCCGATTGCGAGGCCTCCAGCCGACCGACTTGCCGGCGGTGCTGCGCATCCAGGCGGCGTGCTACGTGGACATCGTGCCCGAGTCGGCCACGTCGCTGCTGGCCAAGATCACCGCCGCGCCCGACACCTGCTTTCTCGCCGAGGCCGATGGCGCCGCGCTCGGCTACCTCATCACGTTGCCGGTGCGTTACCCCGACCTGCCGGCGCTCGACGCACCCACCTGCGCCATCGCGACCCACGCCGACACGCTGTACCTGCACGACCTCGCCATCGGCGAAGCCGGCCGCGGCACCGGCGCGGGCCAGGCGCTGGTGCGCGCCGCCCTCGACGCCGGCCGCGCGCGCGGCCTGGCGCATGCCTGCCTGGTGGCGATCCAGGGCTCGGTCGGCTACTGGGAGCGCTTCGGCTTCGCGGTGGTGGACACGCCGCCTGCGTCGGTGGCCGGCAAGCTGGCGAGCTACGGGGCCAGCGCGCGGCTGATGTCGACCGGTGGCCCCTGACACTCGAGGGCGGCACAGGACGCGTCAGTTTGCCCTCGTGCCGCGCCTGGGGCGCAAGGACTTCTGCGCGCCTGCTCGCATCCCTCAGCGGTAGCGCGCGTCGTAGGGGTAGCGGTCGTACTGGTTCTGCACGCCGTCGCCGTCGTCGTCGAGCACCGGCGCGCCGGCCACGATCGCCGGCGTGCCGTAGGGCGCCGTGCGCAACTGCGCAATCGGGATGTGGCGGCCGGCGCCATCCACCTGGTACTGCGTGCCATTGGCGTCGGTATAGACCGTGCCGGGCGCGAAGTTCGGCCGCCCCGGCGGCGTCGGGTCGTACGGAACACCGAAGATGTTCGCTACGGTGCTGCCGAAGCTGTCGATCAGATCGGCCTTGGCAACGCCGCCGTAGACCATGGCGCCCACCGCCACGGCGGACAGGATGATTTTCTTCATGAGCTACTCCTTTGCAGTGGTCTGCTTTGGAGCCATTGCAGCGCGGTTCCTTGCGCTGCGGCGCCGGCGCAGGCAGCAAGGGAATGTGCGCTCCGTCTCGCCCGGCTGTAGGCCATGCCGGCTCGGCGCGGGAGCGTCCACGACGGCGAGCCGCCTTCGGGCTGCGCGCGCGCCGCAAGCCTGCCAGCTTCCTCGGCGCTGCGCGCCAGGAGGCGTCGCCGCCATGCCTTGCCGGCGGCGGACAGCAGGCGGTCGGGCCTGCGCGCCTACCGGGCCGCTTCCAGCGCTTGCGCTGCCCACTGCACCGCATCCGCACCCGCCGGAATGCGCAGCGGCGCCGCGGGATCGGTGGCCGCCCGCCAGATGGCGTCGACCACGTCCTGGGTGTGCGTCCCGGGCCCGGCCAGCGCCTGCATGCGGGCGATGGCCGCGCGCATGAAGTCGCCGTAGACCGGGTCGTCGAGGCCCTGCAGGCGCGTCGCGGCGTTGGCTCGGAATTGCGTCTCGCCCGACGATCCCGGCAGGACCAGGTGCACGCGGATGCCGAAGGGCGCGACTTCGGCGGCGAGCGATTCGGTCAGCGCGTTGACGGCGGCCTTGGAGGCGCGGTACAGGCCCACCAGCGGCAGCGCCTTGTAGGTGACGCTGGAGGTCACGTTGACGATGACGCCGGCGCCGCGCTGCCGCATGCCCGGCAGCACGGCCTGGGTCAGCGCGATGGTGCCGAAGGTGTTGGTCTCGAACAGCGCGCGCACGGTTTCGGTGGACGTGAGTTCGAAGGGCGCGGGTGCGCCGAAGCCGGCGTTGTTCACCAGCACGTCGACGGGGCCGGCCGCCGCCACCGTCGCCGCGATGCCGGCCGGGTCGGTCACGTCCAGGCGCAGGACGCGCAGGTGCGGGGCCGCCGGCAGCAGGTCGTCGCGGGGCGTGCGCATGGTGGCGATGACCTGCCAGTCGCGCTCCAGGAAGTGGCGGGCCGTCGCCAGTCCGAAGCCGGACGAGCAGCCGGTGATGAGGATGGTCTTCATGGCGGGTCCTTTCGTTGCGGAGGACTGCAGGCTAAGCGCGGCATCCTGGACCGACTACACTGGAGCGTCCGTTTTTCTTTGGCGGGAGTCCAGGCATGGTCGATCCCCTGGCTGAGGTCGTGGCGCTGCTGCGCCCCGCGGCCCGCTTCTCCAAGCAGGTCACCGGCGCCGGTGCCTGGCGCATCCGGCGCTCCGACGCCGGCCAGCCCTTCTATTGCGCGGTGCTCGAAGGCCGCTGCAGCATCGCGCTGGACGCGCAGCCGGCCGTGGCGCTGCAGGCGGGCGACTTCGTGCTGGTGCCCGCGGCGCACACGGTGAGCATGGCCAGCGCCGATGCGCCGCCGGACCATGTGCTGTCCACGCCCGTGGCCGTCGGCGCGGGCACGTTCCGCATCGGTGCGCCGCAGGGGCGCCCCGACCTGCGCATCCTCGCCGGCCATTGCAGTTTCGAGTCACCCGATGCGGGCCTGCTGGTGTCGCTGCTGCCCCGCCTGATCCACGTGCGCGACGAGCCGCGGCTGGCCACGCTGGTGCACCTGCTGGGCGAGGAGTCGCGCCAGCACCGGCCTGCGCGCGACGTGGTGCTGGAACGGCTGCTCGAAGTGCTGCTCATCGAAGCCCTGCGATCGCCGGGCGAGCAGTCCACCGTCTCGCCCGGACTGGCGCAGGGCCTGGCCGATCCGCGGCTGGCGGTGGCGATCCGTGCCCTGCACGCGGACCCGACGCGGGCCTGGACCGTCGCCGCCATGGCGAAGGAGGCGGCGCTGTCGCGCTCGGCCTTCTTCGCGCGCTTCCAGGCCAAGGTGGGCATGGCGCCGATGGAGTACCTGCTGGCCTGGCGCATGGCCCTGGCCAAGGACCTGCTGCGGCGCCGCGCGGGGGCCGTCGCGGAAATCGCCGCGCGCGTGGGCTACGGCTCGGCCAGCACCTTCAGCGTGGCCTTCACACGGCATGTCGGGCGCTCGCCCTCGCAGTTCGCGCGCGAGAGCGCCGCGCTGGCCGGCGCCTGAGCGGCGCCTGCCGCCCGCGATGAACGCAGGGCCTCATTCCAGCCCGCGCCCCCTGCGGTTCGAGCGCACCGGATCGTCCTTGGCCAGCGGCCGTTGCGCCTGCACCGCCTGCACCCAGTCCGCGGTCGACACCACGGCCGCGAAGTTGCTGTGGAACACCACGCTGAACACGCGGTGGATCTCTTCGCCAGTGACGCGGCCGGCGGCGTTGGCATAGGGCAGGGCGCCGCTGGCGTCGTGCAGGAACTCCATGGCCAGGCCGCGGTGCATGCCTTCGAAGATGGTCGAGGCCACGCAGTTGTGCGTCATGTAGCCGGTGACGGCCAGCGTGTCGATGCGGCGCGCATCCAGCCAGGCGGCGAAGTCGGTGCCGGTGAAGACGCTGGGGAAGGCCTTGGTCACCAGGTGGTCGCGCGGCCGGCTGGCCACTTCCTCGTGCAGCGCGCCCATCGGCGTGTCGGCCTGGAACACCGGCGCGCCCGCCGGCGCGTGGTGGCGCACCACCACCAGCGGCACGCCGGCCTCGCGGGCCGCGTCCATGGCCCGCGTCACGTTCGGCAGGGTCTGCGCGATCGGCGGGTGCGCGATGGGCAGGCCGCCGCCTTCGAAGTATTCGTTCTGCACGTCGATGACGACGAGGGCGCGGCGCGGGGAAGTGGACGGGGTGGGGGATGGCACGGCAGGGCTCCTTGGCGGGGGTTGGAGGGAAGGTCTTCATTCTTCGCCTGGGGATGCCGCGGCGAAAGTGGCCCGAACGCCATCCATCGCTAGAATCGGGCCATGACCGCTCCTGCCCCGGAGAACGTCGCCGTCGTCGCCTTCGACGGCATCAGCCCCTTCCACCTGTCGGTGCCCTGCCTGGTGTTCGGCGAAGACCGGCGGCCCGACGGCAGCGCGCGTTTCCGGCTGCGCGTGTGTTCTGCGACACCTGGCGTGCTGCGCACCAACGCTGGCTTCGACCTGGTGGCCCACGGCGGACTCGGCCTGCTGCGCAGCGCCGCCATCGTGGTGGTGCCGTCCTGGCACGAGGACGGCCGGGCTGCACCGCCGGCATTGCTGCGTGCATTGCGGGCCGCCCACGAGCGCGGCGCGCTCATCGTGGGCCTGTGCCTGGGCGCGTTCGTGCTGGCCGAGGCCGGCCTGCTGGAGGGCCGGCC
>JAEZKX010000359.1 GCA_023436025.1 Pseudomonadota bacterium
CCGCCGTAACCGCTGTGCCGTCGTGCCGTCGTGCCGTCGAGCCGTCGTGCGTGTCGTGCGTGTCGTGCGTGTCGTGGCCGTGCGCGTGAAAAAGCCCCCGCCCCCAGGCGAGACGGCCCTGCCCCACGCGCGCCAGCGGTCCGCGCCGCCGGGGACTCAAGCCGCCAGCGCCGCCTCGCGCCCGCGCCGGACGTCCACCTTGAACAGCGTGGCCAAGCCCAGCACGAACATCACCGCCGTCGACAGGATCGCCAGCCGCTGGTTGCCGCCGGTGGCCCAGGTGATGGCGCCGAAGGTCAGCGGCCCGATGATGCTCGACAGCCGGATCGCGAAGGTCCACAGGCCGTAGAACTCCGCGAGTTGCTTAGGCGGCGCGAACAGGCCCGCCATCGCGCGGCCGGCCGACTGGCTGGACCCCATGCACAAGCCCGAGATGCCGGCGGCCCACCAGAACTGGCCCTTGGTCTGCGAAGCGGCCGCGATGGCGCACACCGCGATCCAGCCCACCAGGGTGATGCCCAGCGCCGGCTTGTGGCCGATGCGGTCCTGCAGGTAGCCCCAGCTGAAGGCGCCGCCGGCGGCCGCCAGGTTCAGCACGAAGATCAGGACCATGGTTTCCTGCGGCTGGAAGCCAATCACGCTCTCGGCGTAGATCGCCGCCAGCGCGATGGCCACCGCCACGCCGCCCTGGTAGAACACGCCGCAGCCCAGCAGCCACATGAAGTCGCGGTAGCGCCGCGCCTCGGCAAAGGTGTGCTGCAGGCGGTGCAGCGAGGCGCGCAGGCCGCCTTCGCGCAGCGCCTGCGGATTGGGTTGGGCGCGTTCACGCAGCAGCCAGAAGGTGACCAGCGAGGCGGCGCCGTACAGCGCCGCGGTGATGAGCATGGTCACCGGCACGAATTGCGCCGCCGCAATGCCCTGCTTCTGCGCCCACAGCACGTAGCCCAGGCAGATGCCCAGCGCCAGCATGCCGCCAAAGTAGCCGAAGCCCCAGCCCCAGCCACTGACCTTGCCGTAGGCCTCGGGCCTGGCCAGCTCCGGCAGGAAGGCCGCCGTCAACGACTCGCCGTAGTTGTAGAACGCGTTGGAGACGATCACCAGCAGCATCGCCAGCATGACGGTGCCGGGCTGCGCCAGCGCCAGCAGCGCCGTGCCCAGCACGCAGCCGGCGGTGGTGATCATGAGGACGCGCTTCTTGGCCCCGCGCAGGTCGGCGTAGGCGCCGAGCGTGGGCATGGTCAGCATCACGATGGCGTACGAGATGCTCAGCGCCAGCGTCCAGGCGAAGGTGGCCCAGGGCGCGTTGCCGGCCACGCCGTTGACGAAGTAGGCAGCGAACACCGCCGTGATGACGACCGTGGTGTAGCCCGAGTTGGCGAAGTCGTACATCGCCCAGCCGAACACCTCGCGGCGGCCCACCCCCGGGTTCAGGGCATCCTGGGAAAACAGTGCCATCGCACCTCCTCGACCGTGGAGTGTAGGCGGGGTCGAGGGGGGATGGACAGGCCGCGCGGGGCGCGCGCGGCGCGAGCACACCCTACAAGAGGGCCGTGACGGGGCGTAGGGCGCGCGCGCGCAGCGACCGCACCAGCCGCGAGGATCAATGCAGGTGGCGCGGGCGCCGTCCGCCGCCGTGGCTGCCACCGGGGCCGCCATTGCCGCCGCGCGGCGGCTTGCCCAGTTCGAGCGAGCTCACCAGCTTGTCGAATCGCTGCGAGAACAGCTTGTCGACCTCGGCCACCACGCCATCGAGCTCGTTGGCCTCGAAGTGGCGCTCCATCAGGTTCACCACGTCCTGGACCAGCAGATCGCGCTGCACCTGCATGATGGCCGCGGGTGTGGGGCCGACGAACAGCATCAGGAAGTCGTCGCGCGACTCCTCTTCCGGCGGCGCTTCCTCCTCGTCGAACTCGGCGTCGTAGAAGGTGACCTCGATGGCCGCGCCTTCCTCGGCCAGTTCGTTGAGGGACATGCACATCTCGTCGAGGTGCTGGCGGAAATCCTCGTCGCCGCCGACCGTCCAGCACATGGTGAGCAGGCTCTCCTGTGCATCGAACTTGATGCCGGGTTCCTCCTCGTAGGCGCTCTCGGCGCCGTCGGCGAGGGACTTGGCGCCGGCATAGGTCCACAGGGGCTTCAGGGCGTCCTGCAGTTGGGCGTAGGTCACCCCGGGGCGCAGCGGCACATCGCCGTGCACGTGGATCTCGAAAGGGGCGTCGTATTGGGACATTCGTTGCTCTCCGGCCCTATTGTGACCGTTCCGGCCGGGATGGCGCGAAGGAGTGTGGTGCCTCGAGCCGGAATCGAACCGGCACGCCTTTTGAGGGCGGCGGATTTTAAGTCCGCTGTGTCTACCGATTTCACCATCGAGGCCGCCAAGCAAAAAGGGAAGCCCGGAGGCTTCCCTTAGTGACTGGAGCGGGAGAAGAGTCTCGAACTCTCGACCTCAACCTTGGCAAGGTTGCGCTCTACCAACTGAGCTACTCCCGCAATTTTTCCTGGAGGCGCGTACCGGAGTCGAACCGATCTAAACGGATTTGCAATCCGCTGCATAACCGCTTTGCTAACGCGCCTAACATCAGAAGAGAAAGGGAAGCGGCAGCTTCCCTTCATCGAATCTGGAGCGGGAGAAGAGTCTCGAACTCTCGACCTCAACCTTGGCAAGGTTGCGCTCTACCAACTGAGCTACTCCCGCGTCGATGACAAGATTATGCCACGGTTTTTGCGCGTATCTCGGCAGCAGCGCATCAATGTTGCACGGCAACCGGCGTCGGGCCATCGACCACCGGGGTGGCGGCCACGGGCTCCTCCTCGGGAAGGGGCGTGGGCTGGCGCTCCAGCGCCACTTCCAGCACCTTGTCGATCCACTTGACCGGCACGATCTCGAGGCCGCTCTTCACGTTCTCGGGAATGTCCTGCAGGTCCTTGGTGTTCTCCTCGGGGATCAGCACCGTCTTGATGCCGCCGCGCAGCGCCGCCAGCAGCTTCTCCTTCAGGCCGCCGATAGCCGTGACCTCGCCGCGCAGCGTGATCTCGCCGGTCATGGCGACATCGGCGCGCACCGGGATGCCGGTCAGCGCCGAGACCAGCGCCGTCGTCATCGCAATGCCCGCGCTGGGGCCGTCCTTGGGCGTGGCGCCGTCGGGCACGTGGATGTGGATGTCCTTCTTCTCGAACACCTCGTCCTTGATGCCCAGCGAGCGGGAGCGGCTGCGCACCACGGTGCGGGCAGCCTCGACCGACTCCTTCATCACGTCGCCGAGCGAGCCCGTGCGCTGGATCACGCCCTTGCCGGGCATCAGCGCGGCCTCGATCGTCAGCAGGTCGCCGCCGACCTCCGTCCACGCCAGGCCGACCACCTGCCCCACCTGGTTCTGCGCCTCGGCCCGGCCATAGGTGTGCTTGCGCACGCCCAGGAAGTCGTTGAGGTTCTCCGCGGTGACGCGCACCTTGGGCTTCATCTTCTTCAGCTGCAGGCCCTTGACCACCTTGCGGCAGATCTTGGACAGCTCGCGCTCGAGCGAACGCACGCCGGCCTCGCGGGTGTAGTAACGCACGATGTCGCGCACCGCGTCTTCGGTGACCTCGAGCTCGTCGTCCTTCACGCCGTTGTTCTTCATCTGCTTGGGCAGCAGGTAGCGCATGGCGATGGCGGTCTTCTCGTCCTCGGTGTAGCCCGACAGGCGGATCACCTCCATCCGGTCCAGCAGCGCCGGCGGGATGTTCATCGAGTTTGAGGTGGCCACGAACATCACGTCGGACAGGTCGAAGTCGACCTCGACGTAGTGGTCGCTGAAGGTGTGGTTCTGCTCCGGGTCCAGCACTTCCAGCAGCGCCGAGGCCGGGTCGCCGCGGAAGTCCTGGCCCAGCTTGTCGATCTCGTCGAGCAGGAACAGCGGATTGCGGGTGCCGACCTTGGACAGCGACTGCAGCACCTTGCCCGGCAGCGCGCCGATGTAGGTGCGGCGGTGGCCGCGGATCTCGGCTTCGTCGCGCATGCCGCCCAGGGCCTGGCGCACGTACTTGCGGCCGGTGGCCTTGGCGATCGACTGCCCCAGCGAGGTCTTGCCCACGCCCGGGGGACCCACCAGGCACAGGATGGGCGCCTTGACCTTGTCGACGCGCTGCTGCACCGCGAGGTACTCGAGGATGCGGTCCTTGACCTTCTCCAGGCCGTAGTGGTCCTCGTTGAGGACCTCCTCGGCATAGGCCAGGTCGTGCTTGATCTTGGTCCGCTTGGCCCACGGCAGGTTGGTCAGCACGTCGATGTAGTTGCGCACCACCGTCGCCTCGGCCGACATCGGCGACATCAGCTTCAGCTTCTTCAGCTCGGCGTCCGCCTTCTTGCGGGCGTCCTTGGGCATCTTGGCGGCCTTGATCTTCTTCTCGATCTCCTCGATGTCGGCGCCCTCCTCGCCCTCGCCGAGCTCCTTCTGGATGGCCTTGACCTGCTCGTTGAGATAGAAGTCGCGCTGGTTCTTCTCCATCTGGCGCTTCACGCGGCCGCGGATGCGCTTGTCGACGTTGAGGATCTCGACCTCGCGCTCGATCTGCTCGAACAGGTTGTCAAGCCGCTCCTTGACGTCGGCGAGGTCGAGCACGACCTGCTTGTTGTCCAGCTTGAGCGGCAGGTGCGCGGCGATGGTGTCGGCCAGGCGGCCGGGATCGTCGATGGAGGCGATGGAGGTGAGGATCTCGGGCGGGATCTTCTTGTTCAGCTTGACGTACTGGTCGAACTGCTGGAGCACCGCACGGCGCAGCGCCTCGATCTCGGCCGACTTGCTCTCGATCTCGCCGGACTCCACCGGCACCACCGTGGCGGTGAAGTGGGCGGCGCCGTCGGTGATCTTGGCGACGCGGGCGCGCTGCTGGCCTTCGACCAGCACCTTCACCGTACCGTCGGGCAGCTTGAGCATCTGCAGGATGGTGGAGATGCAACCCACCTCGAACATGTCGGCGACCGAGGGCTCGTCCTTGGCGGCGGCCTTCTGCGCCACCAGCATGATGCGGCGCTCGGCTTCCATCGCGGCCTCCAGGGCCTTGATGCTCTTGGGGCGTCCGACGAACAAGGGGATCACCATGTGGGGGAACACCACCACGTCGCGCAGGGGCAGCAGCGGCAGGTCCATCGGTTCGGGAGGCAAAGGGGTATGTCCGGACATGGAAATCCTCAGAGTGGCTCAGCCGAATATGGCCGGCAATGAGGCATTTTCAACCCGGCCGCACTCGAGGTGGTACGGTCCGTGTCTAAACGCACAAAAAAAAACGGGGCACCCCTTGCGGGCGCCCCCCTGGCGGCCGAGCCACGATGCCGCCACGAGGCGGACATGGGCGGCGGAACGATCCCGGCTGGCAGGTCGTCCCTCATCCCGCCCTGCCCGGCGCGGCCGGCGTCGGTGCGGTCATTCAGGCCTTCTTGGCCGCCTCGCGGTACACGAGCAGCGGGGGCTTGTTCTCGTCGATGGTGGTCTCGTCCACCACCACCTTTTCGACATTCGAGATATTGGGCAGTTCGAACATGGTGTCGATCAGCGACTGTTCAAGGATGGAGCGCAGGCCGCGGGCGCCGGTCTTGCGCGCCAGCGCCTTGCGGGCGATGGCCTTGAGCGCGCTGGGACGCACCTCGAGGTCGACGCCTTCCATCGCCAGCAGCTTGCCGTACTGCTTGACCATCGCGTTCTTGGGCTCGGTGAGGATCTGCACCAGGGCGTCCTCGGTCAGCTCGGCCAGCGTCGCCACCACGGGCAGGCGGCCCACCAGTTCGGGGATGAGGCCGAACTTGATGAGGTCTTCCGGCTCGACGTCGCGGAACATGTCGGTGAGGCTGCGCTCCTGCTTGCTGCGCACGCGGGCGCCGAAGCCGATGCCCGAGGCCTCGGTGCGCTGCTCGATGACCTTCTCGAGGCCGGCGAAGGCGCCGCCGCAGATGAACAGGATGTTGGTCGTGTCGATCTGCAGGAAGTCCTGGTTCGGGTGCTTGCGCCCGCCCTGCGGCGGCACGCTGGCCATGGTGCCTTCGATGAGCTTGAGCAGCGCCTGCTGCACGCCCTCGCCCGAGACGTCGCGGGTGATGCTGGGGTTGTCGGACTTGCGCGAGATCTTGTCGATCTCGTCGATGTAGACGATGCCGCGCTGGGCCCGCTCCACCTCGTAGTTGCAGGCCTGCAGCAGCTTCTGGATGATGTTCTCGACGTCCTCGCCGACATATCCGGCCTCGGTCAGCGTGGTGGCGTCGGCCATCACGAAGGGCACGTCGAGCATGCGCGCCAGCGTCTGCGCCAGCAGCGTCTTGCCACTGCCGGTGGGGCCGATCAGGAGGATGTTGCTCTTGGTGAGCTCCACCTCGTCCTTCTTGGCCTTTTCCTTGTGGCGCAGCCGCTTGTAGTGGTTGTAGACCGCCACCGACAGCGCCCGCTTGGCGGGTTCCTGGCCGATGACGTAGTTGTCGAGGTTGTTCTTGATCTCCAGCGGCGTCGGCAGGTCGCCGCGCGCCTCGCGCTGCTCGTCACCGGCGGGCAGCTCGTCGCGGATGATCTCGTTGCACAGGTCGATGCACTCGTCGCAGATGAAGACCGACGGCCCGGCGATCAGTTTCTTGACCTCGTGCTGGCTCTTCCCGCAGAACGAGCAGTAAAGCGTTTTCTCGCTGGAGGAGCCTTTGCGTTCGGGCATGCGTGTGGGTCCGTTTCAGGGGGAATGATAGCAAGGGGCCGGGGGCTGGAGCCCGGGGGCCGGGAAATACGGCAAACCCGGTATTCCCACGGCCCAGGCCCTTCGTCCCTGGCCCCCGAAGCGGCCACGAGCCGCCCGCGGTGGCTCAGGGCCGCTTGGCGATGACCTGGTCGACCAGGCCGTAGGCGCGCGCATCTTCCGCTTCCAGGAAGTAGTCACGGTCGGTGTCGCGCTCGACCTTCTCCAGCGGCTGGCCGGTGCGTTCGGCCAGGATGCGGTTGAGGGCCGCCTTGGTCTTCAGGATGTCGCGGGCGTGGATCTCGATGTCGGTCGCCTGGCCCTGCATGCCGCCCAGCGGCTGGTGGATCATGATCTTGGAGTTGGGCAGCGCGAAGCGCTTGCCCTTCTCGCCGGCGGCCAGCAGGAAGGCTCCCATGGAGGCGGCCATGCCGGTGCACAGCGTCGACACCGCCGGCTTGATGAAGTTCATGGTGTCGTAGATCGCCATGCCGGCGCTGACGCTGCCGCCCGGCGAGTTGATGTACAGCGAGATGTCCTTGTCGGGGTTCTCGCTCTCCAGGAACAGCAGCTGGGCGACCACCAGGTTGGCGGTCTGGTCGTTGACCGGCCCCACCAGGAACACCACGCGCTCGCGCAGCAGGCGCGAGAAGATGTCGTAGGACCGCTCGCCGCGGCCGGACTGCTCGATGACGATCGGGACCAGGCCCAGGGCCTGGGTATCAAGTGCGCTCATGGGAAATGGGGCTCCGGGTGATGGCTGTACTTTAGCCTGAATGGAGTTGGGGCCTGGCGGGTCGGAAACAAGACCAGCCAGGCCCCAGGGCGCGCTTGCCTGCCCGCCAGGGCAGGACCGGGTGGGCCTTACTGGCCCTGCTGCCCCATCAGCTCGTCGAACTCGACTTTCTTCTCGACGACCTTGGCCTTGCCCAGGATGTGGTCGGTGACGTTGTTCTCGATCACGATCGCCTCGACTTCGGCCAGGCGGCGGTTGTCGCCGTAGTACCAGCGCACCACGTCGGCCGGGCGCTCGTAGCTGGCAGCCAGCTCCTCGATGTGGGACTTGATCTGCTCCGGCTTGGCCTCCAGGCCGTTGGCGCGGACCAGTTCGGCCACCACCAGGCCCAGGCGCACGCGGCGCTCGGCCTGCGGACGCACGATGTCCTCGGGGATCGGCAGCTTCTCGACGTCCTTCAGGCCGCGCTGCTTGAGCTCGTTGCGCTGGCTCTCGATCAGGCGGTCGATCTCGTTCTGCACGATGGACTTGGGCAGGTCGAGCTCGGACTTGGCGACCAGCGCGTCCATCGCGGCCTGCTTGTTGCGCGCCAGCAGGCGGAACTTGACCTCGCGCTCGAGGTTCTTGCGGATGTCGGCGCGCAGGCCGTCGACGGAGGCGTCGGCGATGCCCAGCGACTTGGCGAAGGCCTCGTCGACTTCCGGCAGGTTGGACGACTCGATCTTCTTGACGGTGACCATGAAGTCGGCCGTCTTGCCGGCCACGTCCTTGCCGTGGTAGTCGGCCGGGAAGGCCAGCGGGAAGGTCTTGCTCTCGCCCGCCTTCATGCCGCGCACGGACTCGTCGAACTCCTTGAGCATCTGGCCTTCGCCGACCATGAACTGGAAGTCCTCGGCCTTGCCGCCCTGGAAGGGCTCGCCGTCGATCTTGCCCTCGAAGTCGACGGTGACGCGGTCGCCTTCCTGCACGGCGGCGTCCTGGGCGCGCTGCGCGAAGGTGCGGCGCTGCTTGCGCAGGATGTCCAGCGTGCGGTCGATGGCGGCGTCGGTGACCTCGGTGGAGACCTTCTCGACCTCGACTTCGGTCAGTTCGCCGATCTTGACCTCGGGATAGACCTCGAACACGGCATCGAAGGCCAGCTCGCCCTCGGGCGCGCCTTCCTTCTCGGTGATCTTGGGCTGGCCGGCCACGCGCAGCTTGGCCTCGTTGGCGGCGGCGGCGAAGGCTTCGCCGACCTTGTCGTTCATGACCTCGTACTGGACCGAGTAGCCGTAGCGCTGGGCCACGACCGACAGCGGGACCTTGCCCGGGCGGAAGCCGTCCATGCGCACGGTGCGGGCCAGCTTCTTCAGGCGCTGGTCGACTTCGGACTGGATGGCGTTGACGGGCAGCGTCAGCGTCATCTTGCGTTCCAGCTTGTCCAGGGTTTCTACGGTCACGGCCATGATCAATCTCGGTTTGGGGTAACGCTTGGTGCGCGGGGTCGGACTCGAACCGACACGCCCGTGAAGGCGTCAGGACCTAAACCTGGTGCGTCTACCAATTTCGCCACCCGCGCAGGTCCTCGAAACGAAGCGGGCCGCCAGGGAAAAGCACCCGGCAGCCCGCTCGAATCCGGTGAGCCGGCGATTTTAGCGCAGTCTGCGAACCCGGCATCCCAAGGCGGACAGCCGGACGCAGGGGTCGCAAAAGATACGCAGAGATCGCAAAAGAACAGCCAACAAAGGATTCGGCTTCCTTTTGCGTCCTCTGCGTAAACTTCGCGTCCTCTGCGTCCGGCTGCCCGTCTTCAGACAGCCTGGGCGGCGGGCGCGGCGCTCGCCGGCTCGCGCTTGACCCGGAACCAGGCCGCGTACATCGCCGGCAGGGCCAGCAGGGTCAGGACGGTGGCGACGACCAGGCCGCCCATGATGGCCACGGCCATGGGGCCCCAGAAGACCGAACGCGACAGCGGGATCATGGCCAGGACCGCCGCCGCGGCGGTCAGCACGATGGGGCGCGCGCGGCGCACGGTCGACTCGATCACCGCATCCCAGGCCGGGACGCCGCGGGCGCGGTCCTGCTCGATCTGGTCGATCAGGATCACCGAGTTGCGCTGGATCATCCCCATTAGCGCGATCACGCCCAGCAGCGCCACGAAGCCGAAGGGCCGGTCCAGCAGCAGCAGCGCGCCGGCCACGCCGGCGATACCCAGCGGGCCAGTGACGAACACCAGCAGCGCCCGGCTGAAACTCTGCAACTGCAGCATCAGCAGCGTGAAGATGATGAACAGCATCACCGGCACGCCGGTGGCGATGGAGGAAGACCCCTTGCTGCTCTCCTCCACCGCGCCGGCCACCTGGATGGAGTAGCCGGCCGGCCAGTTGCGCTCCAGCGCCTTCAGTTTCGGCAGCAGTTCCGCGGTGACGGTGGCGCCCTGCAGGCCTTCCACGATGTCGGCATTGGCGGTGATGGCGTAGCTGCGGCCTTCGCGCCACATCACGCCGGGCTCCCAGGTGAAGGTGGCGCGGGCGATCTGGGTCAGCGGGATGGACTTGCCCGAGGCGGTCGGCAGATAGGCATTGGCCAGGTCGGTGATGGCATCGCGCTCGTCCAGGGGCTGGCGCAGCACGATGTCGATCAGCTTGTCGCCCTCGCGGTACTGGCCCACCGTGGTGCCGGCCAGCAGGGTCTTGCTGGCCTGCGCGATCGACTGGCTGGTCACGCCCAGCGCGCGCGCCTTGGCCTGGTCAACCTCCAGCCGCACCACCTTGACCGCCTCGTTCCAGTTGTCGTTGACGCCGCGCGTGTTGGGGCTGTCGCGCATCACCGACTTGACCTCCTCGGCGCGCGCGCGCAGCGCCTGCGGATCCGGACCCAACACGCGGAACTGCACCGGATAGGGTACCGGCGGGCCGTTGGGCAGCAGCTTGACGCGGCCGCGCGCCTCGGGGAATTCCTGGGCCAGCAGCGCCGGCAGCTTCCTGCGCAGCACCTCGCGGGTGTCCAGGTCCCGGGGCTGCAGCACCAGCTGCGACACATTGGTCTGCGGGAACACCTGGTCCAGCGGCAGGTAGAAGCGCGGCAGCCCGGAGCCCACCCAGGTGCTGACGGAAGTCACGCCGGGCTCGCGCAGCAGGCGCTGCTCCACCCGCCGGGCCACCTCCTCGTTGGCGGCGAACGAGGTGCCTTCGGGGAACCACAGGTCCACCAGGATCTCGGGCCGGCTGGAATCGGGGAAGAACTGCTGCTGCACCCGGCCCATGCCGGCGACGCCGAGCGCGAAGATCAGCAGGGTGGCGCCGATGGTGAGCCAGCGGTGGTCGACACACCAGTCCACCGTGCGGCGGAAGCGCCGGTAGAAGGGCGTGTCGAAGTGCTCCTCGTGCTGCGCCGTCGCCGGCTTGGACTTCAGCAGCAGCGTGCCGAGGTAAGGCACGAAATACACCGACACCAGCCAGCTCAGGACCAGCGCCACCGCCGTCACGGCGAAGATCGCGAAGGTGTATTCGCCCACCGTCGACTTCGCCAGGCCGATGGGCAGGAAGCCGGCGGCGGTGATCAGCGTGCCGGTGAGCATCGGCATGGCGGTGACCTCGTAGGCGAAGGTGGCGGCGCGGACCTTGTCGTAGCCCTCCTCCATCTTGCGCACCATCATCTCGACCGCGATGATGGCGTCGTCCACCAGCAGGCCCAGGGCGATGATCAGCGAGCCCAGCGAGATCTTGTGCAGGCCGATGCCCCAGTACTGCATGGCCAGGAAGGTCACGGCCAGCACCAGCGGGATGGTGATGCCCACCACCAGGCCGGGCCGCATGTCGACGGTCCAGCGCCGCCACAACGGCAGCGAGGCCGCATCCGGGCGGCGGTGCAGGCCCAGGCTGATGAAGCTGACCGCCAGCACCACCACCACGGCCTCGATCAGCACCTTGATGAATTCGTTGACCGAGCTGGACACCGCCTTCGGCTGGTCCTGCAGCTGCACCATGCGGATGCCGGCCGGCAGCTGGTCGTCGATGCGCGCTGCCGCCGCCCGCAGCGACTGGCCCAGCGCGATGATGTCGCCGCCCTTGGCCATGGACACCCCCAGGGCGATGACCTCGCGGCCCTGGTGGCGCACCTTCACCGCCGGCGGGTCGACGTAGCCGC
This sequence comes from Pseudomonadota bacterium, assembly GCA_023436025.1. Classification (GTDB taxonomy): domain Bacteria; phylum Pseudomonadota; class Gammaproteobacteria; order Burkholderiales; family Burkholderiaceae_C; genus Ramlibacter. The sequence goes on from JAEZKX010000359.1 coordinate 11,555, forward strand.
GCCGGATCTCGGCGATGTCGCCCAGGCGCAGCTGCGCGCCGGAAGCGCCGCGGATCGGCATGGCGCGCAACTGCTCCACCGCCTCGAACTGGCCGGCCACGCGCACCTGCACCACGTCCTGCGGGGTCTGCACGGCGCCGGCGGACTCCACCGCGTTCTGCTGCCCGAGCTGCGCCAGCACCTGGTTGAGGTCCAGCCCCAGCTGCGCCAGGCGCTGCTGCGAAACCTCGACATACAGCTTCTCGTCCTGCACGCCGAACAGTTCCACCTTGGCCACGTCGGGCACGCGCAGCAGCTGCTGGCGCACGTCGTCGGCGAAGGTCTTGACCTCGGCGTAGCTGAAGCCGCCGTCGCTCTCCAGCGCGTAGATCACGCCGTAGACGTCGCCGAATTCGTCGTTGAAGAACGGGCCCTGCACGCCACCGGGCAGGGTGTAGCGCATGTCGCCCACCTTCTTGCGCACCGTGTACCAGACGTTGGCGACCTCGCTGGCCTTCGACGAATCCTTGATCTGGAAGATGATCTGCGACTCGCCCGGCTTGCTGTAGCTGCGGATGATGTCGGCATACGGCACCTCCTGCAGCGTGCGCTCGAGCTTGTCGGTGACCTGCTCGGCCACCTGCTGCGCCGTCGCGCCCGGCCAGTAGGTGCGCACGACCATGGCGCGGAAGGTGAAGGGCGGGTCCTCGTCCTGCCCCAGCTGGAAAAAGGCGGCGATGCCCAGCAGCATCAGCACCACCATCAGGTAGCGCGTCAGCGCCACATGCTCCAGTGCCCAGCGCGAAAGATTGAAGCGGCTCGGAGTGGGTTCCTTGGCGTCCATCGCGGCCTCAGCGTCCGGAGGCCACGGAGGGAGGCTGCGCCGGCATGGCGGGCGCCTGCGGCGGCTGCCACAACGTCACCTTCTGGCCGGGTTGCAGCACGTGCACGCCCGCCGCCACCACCTGCATGCCAGGCGCCAGTCCCGACGCGATGACGGCCTCGTTGCCGTCGGCCGTGGCCACCTGCACCGGCTGCGACTTCACCGTCATGGACGCGGTGTCCAGCACCCACACCGCCGTGCCCGGCCCTTCCTGACGCAAGGCGCTGGTGGGCAGCTTGATCACGGGCGTGCCGGCCTGCCCCAGGCCGTGCGGCCGCACCGTGACGGTGGCGCCCAGCGGCGGCGGCCGGGCGCTGTCCAGCGCCACCTTGACCGTGAAGGTGCGCGTCACCGGATCGGCGCTCGCCGCCACCTCGCGGATGCGCCCGGGCAAGGTGGCGTCGCTGGCCCAGGCACGCACGTCGACCGCGCCGCCGGGACGCAGCACCGCTACCTTGTCCTCGGGCACGGCGAACACCACGTCGCGCGGCCCGTCCTGCGCGATGCGCACCACCGGCGCGCCGGCCGCGACCACCTGGCCCGGCTCGGCATCGACGGCGGTCACCACGCCGGACACATCCGCCACCAGCGCGGTGTAGCGCGCCTGGTTGCCCTGCGACGCCAGCTGCGCCTGCGCCTGTTCCAACTGGGCCTGGGCGGCTTTCAAACTCGATTCGCGCCGCTCCAGCTCGGCGCCGCTGATGAAGTTCTGCGCGCGCAGCGCCGCGTAACGCTGGAAGTCGGCCGCCGCCAGGTCGCGGTTGGTGGTGGCCGCGGCCACCTGCGCGCGCGCGGCTTCCGCCGCCAGCCGGTAGTCCTGCGGATCCAGCTGCGCCAGCAACTGGCCGGGGCGTACCTGCTGGCCGACCTCGGCCTGCCGCTTGGTGATCTTGCCGCCGACGCGGAACCCCAGCCGCGATTCGACGCGCGGCCGCACCTCGCCCGAGAACTCCTGGCTCGCCTGCATGGAGGAGGCGCCGACGGTGACCACCTTGACCGCGCGCACCGGCTCCGGCGGCGCTTCCTTGCGTCCGCAAGCGGAAAGCAACGTGCCGGCAGCGCAAGCGGCCGCAAGGAGGACAATCGTTCTTGTTTTCATGGTCCGGCCCAGAATAAAGTCGCAAAGTGAGCCGGCCATTAGGGTTTTAATGACTGACTGGTTAGTAATCTACCGACTTTTGATGCAGCGCGTCAAGCGACAATCCCGGCCGTGAGCGCTCTGCCCCAAGACCGGCCCCGCGCGGTCGATCACTACGAAAACTTCCCCGTCGCTTCCTGGCTGTGCCCGCCCCGGCTGCGGCCGCCGATCGGCGCCATCTACTGGTTCGCGCGCACGGCGGACGACCTCGCGGACGAGGGCGACACGCCAGCCAGCCAGCGCATCGCCGACTTGGCTGGCTACCGCGCCGACCTGTTCGCCTGCTTCAGCGGCCAGCCCGACTCGGGACGCTGGCCGCGCGTCTTCCCGCCCCTGCGCCAGGCGATCGCCGACTTCGCACTGCCGCGCGAACCGCTGGACCACCTGCTCGACGCCTTCATGCAGGACGTGCGCATGTCGCGCGACGGCGCCGTCCATGTCGACCGCGACAGCCTGCTGGCGTATTGCAGGCTGTCGGCCAACCCGGTGGGACGGCTGCTGCTGCACCTGTATGGCGTGCGCGAGGCCGAGGCCCTGCGCCAGTCCGACGCCATCTGCAGCGCGCTGCAACTCGTCAACTTCTGGCAGGACGTCGGCGTGGACCTGGCGCGCGGGCGCTACTACCTGCCGGCGGCCGACTGCGCGCGCCACGGCATCGACCCCCGCCATCCCGACGCAGCGGCCTTCCCGCGCCTGCTGCGCGAGCTGTGCGAGTGGACGCAGGGCCTGATGCAGGCCGGCGCACCGCTGGTCCACCGGGTGCCGGGACGCGCCGGCTGGGAGCTGCGCCTGGTGGTGCAAGGCGGCCTGCGCATCCTGGAGAAGATCGCCGCGCATGGCCACGACACGCGCGCCTGGCGGCCCACCGTGGGCGCCGCCGACGCGCCGCGCCTGCTGTGGCGCGCCGCGCGGATGTGAGAATCGCGCCGATGACGCCGGAACAGTACGTCCAACAAAAGGCCGCCGCCTCCGGCAGCAGCTTCTATTACGCCTTCCTCTTCCTGCCGCCGCAGCGGCGCGCGGCGATCACCGCCTTCTACGCGTTCTGCCGCGAGGTGGACGACGTGGTCGACGAGGTCACCGACCCGGGCATCGCCCGCACCAAGCTCGCCTGGTGGCAGGCCGAGGTGGCGCAGGCCTTCGCCGGCCAGCCCTCCCACCCCGTGCTGCAGGCGCTGATGCCCAGCGTGCCCGCCTTCGGCATCGAGCAGGAGCACCTGCAATCGGTGATTCGCGGCTGCCAGATGGACCTGGAGCAGACCCGCTACCTGGACTATCCCGGCCTGCAACGCTACTGCCACCTGGTGGCGGGCGTGGTCGGCGAGGTGGCCGCGCGCATCTTCGGGCAGGCGCAGGAAGCGACCACCGCCTACGCGCACAAGCTGGGCCTGGCCTTCCAGCTCACCAACATCATCCGCGACGTCGGCGAGGACGCCATGCGCGGGCGCATCTACCTGCCGGTCAGCGAGCTGCAGCAGTTCGACGTCAAGGCGCACGAGATCCTGCAGCGCAAGCACTCGGACCGCTTCGTAGCCCTGATGCGCTTCCAGGCGCAGCGCGCCCAGGCCACCTACGACGAAGCGCTCGCCCTGCTGCCCGCCGAGGATCGGCGCGCGCAGAAGCCCGGGTTGATGATGGCCAGCATCTACCGCACGCTGCTGCGCGAGATCGAGGCCGAGGACTTCCGCGTGCTGAACCAGCGCATCAGCCTGACGCCCCTGCGCAAGCTGTGGCTGGCGTGGAAGGTCCAGGCCCTGGGCCGCATGTGAAGCGGGTCGCCGTCATCGGCGCTGGCTGGGCCGGCCTGGCGGCGGCCGTGGCCGCTTCCGCGCGCGGCCAGGCGGTCACCGTGTTCGAGGCCGCACGTGTGCCCGGCGGGCGTGCCCGCACGCTGCCCGTGCAACTGCCCTGCGGCAAGGAGGCCTTGCTGGACAACGGCCAGCACATCCTGATCGGCGCCTACACCGAGACGCTGCGCCTGATGGAACAGGTCGGCGTGCAGCCGCGCGACGTGCTGCACCGCCTGCCGCTGGTGCTGCGCTTTCCCGACGGCGACGGCCTCGCCCTGCCCCCCTGGCCGGCGCCGCTGGATGCGGCCGCGGGCATCCTGGGCGCACGCGGCTGGAGCTGGCGGGACAAGTGGTCGCTGCTGCGCGCCGCGGCCCGCTGGCAGCGCGCCGGCTTCCGCTG
>JAEZKX010000373.1 GCA_023436025.1 Pseudomonadota bacterium
GCTTGCCGGCACCGAACAACACCCGTGCCGGCCGGCCGACGAATAGGAAATCCTTCACTTGCACTCCCGGTTGCAGGAACGCCACTGTATCGGCGCACGTTCGTCGGCGACAAGCGGCCGGCGGGAAACGACTTTTCCACTGCCCGCAAACCTCGCCCTAGACTGGAGCGCAACGATGCGGAGGGAGCGATGGATCGCAAGAGCCTGGGACGCTACGAGATCATCCGGGCGCTGGCGTCGGCGCCCTGGGGCCCGGTGTACGAGGGTCGCGACGCCGTCGCCCAGCGACCCGTGATCCTGCACACCGTGGGGCTGCAGGACCTCTCCGAGCAGGCCGCCACCGAGTTCACCGACCGTTTCCGCGCCGACGCGCTCGCCGCCTCGCGCCTGGTGCATCCCCGCATCGCGGGCGTGCTGGACTTCAGCCGCGCCGACGACCTGGCCTACCTGGTGACGCAGCATGCCGACGGCCGGCCGCTGCGCGCGGTCCTCGACGCAGGCGAGCGTCCGTCCGCCGCGCAGGCCGTCGCCCTGGTGCTGGACCTGCTGGCCGCGCTGGAACACGCGCACGCCAAGGGCATCGTGCACCGCGCGGTGCGGCCGGCCAACCTGTTCGTGCACGACGGCCGCGCCAGCCTCACCGGCTTCGGCATGGCCTGCATCCAGCAGTCCGAGGCCACGACCGGCGCCAAGCTCGGCGCGCTGGCCAGCGGCACGCGCTACATGTCGCCCGAGCAGGTGCAGGGGCTGCAGCTGGAAGCGCGCTCGGACCTCTTCAGCGTCGGCGTGGTGCTCTACGAGTTGCTGACCGGCACGAACCCCTTCGACGGCGGCAATGCCTTCGCCGTCATCCAGCGCATTCTCACCCTCGCGCCCGCCGCGCCCTCGCAGCTGGTGGCCGGGCTGCCGGCCGAGCTCGACGCCGTGCTGGCCAAGGCGCTGGCCAAGAACCGCAATGACCGCTTCGCCTCGGCACGCGAGTTCGCCCAGGCATTGCAACCCTTCGCGCCCGCGCCGGTCCCTGCATCCACCCCGGCGCCCACGCCCGTGGAAGAACCGGAAGCGCCCGCAGCGCAGGCGCCGGCGCCGGCGGCCGTTGCCGCGGCCGGCGACACCGGGGCGCGGCACGAGACGATCGCGGCCGAACTGGAACTGGAGTACTGGAAGGACATCAAGGAGTCGGACGACCCCGAGGACTTTCAGCAGTTCCTGCGCAGCTTCCCCGACGGGCATTTCGCCCCGCTGGCGCAGCGGCGGCTGCGCAAGATGGGGCAGAACGCCGCCTGAGCCTCACCGCGGCGGCGGCACGTCGCGGCCCCACATGCGCTGCCACACCCAGGCAAGGCCGCGGCCGACGTCGCCACGGCCGCCTTCGTTGCGCGGCACCAGCGGCGCCCAGCCGGCGCCCTGGCGCCGGGCGACCAGGAACGAGAACGAATAGTCGGGCTCCTGACCCATGCGCATGTCGGTGACCCAGGCCAGGCCGTCGCGCTGGTGCACGCGCCAGAAGCCGTGCGAGAACGCGCCCAGCTGCCGCACCGCCGCGATGGCCTGCAGCTCCCGCCGCAGGACCGGGTCGACGGCGAAGTGCCGCAGCGCCAGCGGCCGCCCGCCATCGAACAGCGAGTAGTAGCCCTCGTCGTACGAGCCGTCCGGGCGCATGGCCAGCACGCGCCACAGCACGGTATTGAAGGGCGCCGGCGTCACCAGCAGCGCTGCGGGCGCTTCGCCGCGCTGCGCCAGGGCTTCCTGCGCCACCTCGCGCACATGCCATTGCGCGAGCGCGCTCCAGGCCAGGTAGGCGGTCGACAGCGCCAGGCCCCAGCGGTTCCAGCGCAGGCCGCCCCAGTCGCGCCGGGCCAGGGCGACGGCCAGGCCCACCACCAGCGGCACGGTGTAGAGCGGGTCGATGATGAACATGCTGCCGACGCCGTAGGGATGGGCGTCGAAGGGCAGCAACAGCCGCGTGCCATAGACCGTCATCGCGTCCAGCAGCGGATGGGTGACCAGCGCCAGCCACATCGCCAGCCACCAGCGGCCGAACAGCTCGCGCTGCCGGTGCACCAGCGTCGGCAGCGCGGCCACGGCGGGCGACAGCAGCGTCAGCCAGAACAACGCATGGCTGGGCCCCCGGTGCATCGTCATGTTGTTCAGCGCATCCCCGTGGTCGATGAAGACGTCGAGGTCGGGCAGCGTGCCGGCCAGGCCGCCCCACAGGGCGGCCTTCCACACGGCGGTCCGGCGACCGAGGGTGGCGACGCTGACGGCGGCGCCCAGGACGAATTGCGAAAGGGAGTCCACGGGGCGCGAGGGTAACCGAAGCGCCAAAACATGCCGCGAATTGGCAGGTATGGGGCCGCACACTGAGGCCTTCGTCGAAAGGATGCCCATGCCCCACGCCCCCGCCAGCCCCGAGTGCACCGTCATCGAACTGCGGCAGTACACCCTGCATCCCGGCCAGCGCGACACGCTGGTCGAGGTGTTCGACCGCGCCTTCGTCGAATCGCAGGAGGCGGCCGGCGCGCGGGTGATCGGCCAGTTCCGCGACCTCGAGCGGCCCGACCGTTTCGTCTGGCTGCGCGGCTTCGCCGACATGCCCGCACGGGCCGAAGCGTTGTCCGCGTTCTACGGCGGCCCGGCCTGGGCCGCGCACAGCGCGGTGGCCAACGCCACCATGATCGACTTCGACGACGTGCTGCTGCTGCGGCCTGCCTGGCCCGGCAGCGGGGTGGCGGTGCAGCGGCCACGCGCGGACATGGCGGCGCGCGGCGACGCACCGGGCATGGTCGACATCAACATCTTCGCGCTGCGCGAGCCGCCATCGACTGCCTCGATCGCGGCCGCCCGCGCAGCCGGCGCCGTCCTGCGCGCCGGCGGCGCCCGCGAGGCCGCCTGGTACGTGACCGAATCCGCGCCCAACAACTTTCCGCGCCTGCCTGTGCGCGACGGCGTGCAGGTGCTGGTGGGTGTCGCGCTGTTCGCGGACCGCGCGGCGTTCGAGACCTTCGTGCAGGAGGGACGCTGGCAAACCGAAGCCGCACCGCTGCTGCAACCCTTCGTCGAGGGGCCGCCGCGCGCGCTGCGCCTGTCGCCCACCGCGCGTTCGGCGTTGCGCGCCTGAACCCGTGGCGGCTAACGGCGGCCGCGCAGCGGCTGCAGCAGGTGCTTCAGGCCGTTGTGGTCGATCTCGTGCATCAGCGCCAGCAGGCGTCCCAGCTGCCCGGGCGGGAAGCCTTCGCGCGCGAACCAGTTCAGGTAGTTGCCCGGCAGGTCGGCGATGGGCGTGCCCTTGTACTTGCCGTAGGGCATCTCGGTGCGCACCAGTTGCTCGAGCGGATCGGACATGGCGCCATTGTCACCCTCAGCGCTCGCCGCCCTCCGGCCCCCAGAACACCACCCAGGTGCGGAAGCCGGGCGTGAAGGACTCGAACCGGTGGTCGGCGCCGGCCGGCACGAACAGCACGCTGCCGGGCCCGCAGTCGACCCGCTCCTCGCCCAGGCGGAACACCGCGCTGCCGCGCTCGACGATGTACAGCTCGTCCTGCGCATGCGGCTGCTGCAGGTCGGCGCCTTGCGGCGCGTACAACTCCGCCGACATGCTGCCGTGCGCGATGGCCCGCACGAACGGTTCGCCCTGCGGCCAGCGCGCGCTGGCGTGGCCGGGCAGGCGTGCCAGCAGCGCGGCCAGGCCGGCACGGATCATGGCTGGCCCGCCGGCGGGTAGGGCGTCCCGTCCTTGTGCTCGAAGCACCAGCGGCCGTCCTCGAGGCGGGCCACGATGTCGTCGTCGGGATAGCTGGCGGCATCGCCCGGCGTGCGGTCGCCCACCTCCAGGTAGGTGGCCGGCGCCTCGCTGCGGTTGACCAGCTGGTGGGCGTCGCCGCTGCCGGCCGGGAAGCCGGCGCACATGCCGGCCCCCAGCTGCGTCTCGCCGGCATCGGTCACCAGCACCAGCCGGCCCGAGACGACGTAGACGAACTCGTCCTGCCGCGTGTGGGCATGGCGCAGCGCCGAGACGGCGCCGGGCGCGACGGTGGTGAGGTTGACCCCGAAATTGCGCAGGCCGAACAGGTCGCCCAGGGGCCGCTTCTCGCGCCCGGCCATGCGGCTGGCGAAGGGCTCGGGATAGTTGGAAGGGCGCAGGCGCGGCGGCGCATCGGCGGCGACCAGCGCGACGGGATGCCTGGCGGCGCTCATCACAAGCCTCCCGCCACCTTGAGCACCGTGCCGGTCACGTAGGAGGCGCGGTCGGACAGCAGCCACACGATGGCTTCGGCGATCTCGACCGCCTCGGCCGGGCGCTGCAGCGGAATGCGCGCGGCCACCCGCTGCGCCCGGCCC
>JAEZKX010000057.1 GCA_023436025.1 Pseudomonadota bacterium
CTTCGGTGCCGGCCCGCAGCCGCGCGCCGGCCTGGCACCGGTGCAGCAGGCGCTCTATGAAACGCTGGAGGATGCGCGGGTCGAGGCGCTGGCGCTGCGCGAGCTGCCGGGGCTGCGCGGCCTGTGGTTGCCCTTCCATGCCGGCGCCGATGCGCCCGCCGGCGAGGGTTACGAGGCGCTGCTGGCGCGGCTCGCGCGCAGCCTGCTGGAGGCACAGCCGGCCGATGCGCACCCGTGGGTGGCCCGGGTGCGCGCCGCCTTCCTGGAAGCGCCGCCGACCGCGGTGGCCATGCGTGCGCTGGCTTCGCGCTTCGGCCACGAGATCGGCCAGCTGCGCCTGCCGTTCCAGGCCCGCACCCATGTCGTCCATGCGCGCTACCGCGACGACGGCTCCTGGCTGTGGGCGCCGGAAGGCGCGGACCTGGAGGCTGCTTCGGCACCTGCTGCCGCGCCGGTGATGGCCGCGCTGTCGGCGACGCAGGATGCGCGCCCGGCTGTTGCGGCGACCCTCGCCTATCCGGAATGGGATGTGCGCCGGGGCCGCCAGCGCGCCGGCTGGTGCAGCGTGCGGATCCGCCCGGTGGCGATGGAGTCCGCGCAGGCCTGGCCCCTGCGGCCGCTGCCACCCGCGGCGCACAGCCGGGTGGCAGGTGCGCTGGAGCGCCTGTGCGCGGCAACTGCACCTGCTGGCGGCAGGGCTGCCACTGGCGACGAGTTCCATGCGATGGCGCTGGTCGACGCCCGCGTGCAGCGGCGCCTGCGCCAGCCGCCGGACGAGCGCGTCTACCGCCGCCGTGTGCTGGCGCCGCGGACGCTGTTGGTGCAGCTGGTGCTCGACACCTCGGCATCGACGGCGGCCCCGGCCGCGGACGGGTGGCCGGTGCTGCGGCAGATGACAGCGGCCGCGCTGTCCTGCATCGCCGCGCTGGAGTCGGCCGGCCACGAGACGGCGCTGTTCTCATTCGCCTCGTTCACCCGCCACCATGTCGAGGTGCGGCCGCTGAAGCACTGGTCGGAGCCGGCCGCCGCGCCGGCGGGGCGGTTGCGCTGCGCCGCCCAGGCGAGCGCCGGCTCCACCCGGCTGGGCACGGCCGTGCGCCATGCCCTGGCCCAGGTGCGCGCGCGGGCGCGGGAACGCGCCGGCCGGCCGGTGGTGCTGGTGATCAGCGATGGCGAGCCGCACGACATCGATGCGCCGGATCCGGCCTACCTGCGCGGCGACCTGCGCCAGGTGCTGCGCGAGGCCGGGCGCGACGGCATCCCGGTGCGCTTCCTGCTGCATCCCTGGGCCCAGGCCGGGATTCCCGGCCTTCCTACAATCGGGGCATGAAGCCTCTCGTCTATACCCGTGGCCAGGCCCTGCCGGGCCTGCTGGCGCAACGCATCGTCATCCTCGACGGCGCCATGGGGACCATGATCCAGCGCTTCAAGCTGACCGAGGCCGACTACCGCGGCGAGCGCTTTCGCGACCACCCCAAGGACCTGAAGAACAACAGCGACCTGCTGGTGCTGACCCGGCCCGACGTGGTGCGCGACATCCACGAAGGCTACCTCGCCGCCGGCGCCGACATCATCGAGACGAATACCTTCGGCGCCAACCGCATCGCGCAGGACGACTACGGCCTGGGCGAGTTCGCACGCGAGATGAATGTCGCGGCGGCGAAGCTGGCACGCGCGGCCGCCGACAAGTTCTCCACGCCCGACCACCCCCGCTTCGTCGCCGGCGCCCTGGGGCCGACGCCGCGCACGGCCAGCATCAGCCCGGATGTCAACGACCCCGGCGCGCGCAACGTCGACTTCGAGCAGCTGCGCGCGGCCTATGCGGAGCAGGTGGAAGGCCTGGTGGAAGGCGGGGTCGACCTGCTGCTGGTCGAGACCATCTTCGACACCCTCAATGCCAAGGCGGCGCTGTTCGCCATCGACGAGTACTTCGCCCGCAGCGGCGAGCGGCTGCCGCTCATCATCAGCGGCACCGTCACCGACGCCTCCGGCCGCATCCTGAGCGGCCAGACCGTGCCGGCCTTCTGGTACAGCGTGCGCCATGCGCAGCCGCTGGCCGTCGGCCTGAACTGCGCGCTGGGCGCGGCGCTGATGCGCCCCTACATCCAGGAGCTGGCGCGGGTGGCGCCGGATACCTTCATCAGCTGCTACCCCAACGCGGGCCTGCCCAATCCCATGGCGGAGACCGGCTTCGACGAGACGCCCGAGGTCACCTCGCGCCTGCTGCACGAGTTCGCCGCGGAAGGCCTGGTGAACATCGTCGGCGGCTGCTGCGGCACCACGCCCGAGCACATCGCCGCCATCGGCGACGCGGTGCGGCCGCTGCCGGCGCGCGGCGTGCAGGGCTCGCTGTTCTACAAGGAAGCGGCTTAGGCTTGCGGGAGGGCCGCCGCCGCAGGGGAGGCGGCTCGTGCCCGCCGTGGCAGGCACCGACTCCCGGCCCCGTGTCCGGCCGCCCCGAGTCGACCGGCGGGCGGTAACCCGCCGGCCGCCTTGCTGCGATCGGATGCGAAGCCTGCCGCGGGGCCGGCGGGGGCTTTCAGCCGCGGTTCTCGTAGACGCCCAGCTTACGATGCAGCGGGCCCTCGTCGACGATGAAGACGAAGCTTGGCGCGTCGTGCCGGCGGTTGCGCAGGCGCACCTCGGTGTATCCCGGGGAGCAGCAGGTGTCCGCCTCGTCGAGGGTGAACACGGTGGCACCGATGGCTGCTTCCACGCCGCCTTCGATCACGTGAAACACACAGGCCGGTGAGCGGACCGACAGGCGCAGGTCCTGCCCGGGGCGCAGCATCAAGGCATGAAAGCCGAGGTTGTTCTCCGCGTCGCGGCCGGTCTCCGGGTTGACGTACGTGACCTGCACGGCCTCCTGGTCCGGACGATCCTCGGCGAGCGACAGCAGCGAGACGCGCACGTCCGACCAGGCGTAGCGCAGCATCGGGTAAGCCCGGCGGCTGCGCTCGAAGTCCGGCGAGGGGACCACACCGCCACGGGCGTAGGCGCGCTCGCCGTGGCCCGCCGTCACCGGCGGGCTCGGGCCGTCGGCGACGTACGAAGTCTCGGTGTAGTAGACGATCGGCAGGTCCAGCACGTCCAGCCAGATCACGGGCTGCTGCCCGCTGTGCTGGTGCTCGTGCCACATGCCGGTGGGCGTGAGGATCAGGTCGCCGCGCTCCATCGGGCATTGCTCGCCCTCCACCGTCGTGTAGGCGCCCTGGCCTTCCACCACCATGCGCACGGCGTTCGGAGTGTGACGATGCGCCGGCGCCCGCTCTCCCGGCAACAGCAACTGCATGCCCAGGTACATGGCCGGGCTGGCCTTCATGTTCTCCAGGCCGTGGCCGGGATTGGCGAGCACCAGCACGCGGCGCTCCGCTTTCTCGATCGGCGTCAGCTCGCCAGCCTGCATCAGAAGCGGGCGCAGCCCCGCATACGACCAGTGAACCGCGCGGGTGTTGCGCTCCGGCACCCCGGCCGGCAGCACGCGGCGCAGGCTGGGCCACAAGGGCACGAGGTTGCGCGACGCGAGTTGCGCACGGTACGCCGGTGGCAGGTCTTCGAGACTGCCCAGCGCTTCGGAATGGCCATCTCTCATGGACGTCCCCCGGCGGCCCGCGAAAGGCAACTCGACTCCTTCCACCCGTACAGCCATTCCCAGGCGTCCTGGAAGCGCTCCTGCGAGTGGCCTTGCCACAAGGTATTGCGCACCAGTCGCTCGACGCCGCGCGCGTGCATCAACCGGCCGACTTCCCGCGCGGAAAGCACGACGCGGCCGGTGCGCGCCACCCGGCTCCGTTGGTACAGGGGCAGGGCTTGCCTCCAGTCGTTGCCCGTCTCGCCGAGGGCCGCGCCGAGCGTCACCGCGTCCTCCAGCGCCATGCAGGCGCCCTGCGCCATGTACTGGGTCATGGGATGGGCGGCATCGCCGAGCAGCGCGACTCCACCGAACACCCAGTTGTCGATCGGGTCCTTGTCCGCGGTGGCCCACCGCCTCCAGCTCCTGGGCATGCGGGTCAGCTGGCGGACCTTGTCGCAGACACCCTGGAAGGCCGCTTCCACTTCCTCCTGGCTGCCTTCGGACACCCCCCACTCCTCCTGCTTGCCGCTCTCGAAAGTGAGGACCACGTTGTATTGCCTGCCGCCACGCAGCGGGTAGTGCACCAGGTGGCACTTCGGCCCGACCCACAGGCTGGACGCATTCCACTTCAAGTCTGCCGGGAAGTCCGGTTCGTCGACCACCGCGCGATACACGACGTGGCCCGTGACCCTGGGCATGTCGTTCACGTACTGCGCCCGCACCACCGACTTCACTCCGTCGGCAGCGATCAAAGCCTGGCCGCTCCAGCGCTGGCCGCGCTGGTCGATCGCCGTGACCGTGCCCGTGGCGGCGTCCTGTTCCACCCGCTCGACGCGGGTGTTGACATGGAAGCCGATGCGGCCGGTTTCCGCCGCCCCGTCATGCAGCGCCTGGTGGATGTCGGCCCGGTGGATCACCGCGTAGGGATTGCCGAAGCGGCGGCGGAACGCCTCGTCCGTCTCGATGCGCGCCACCAGGCTTTCGTCGACGGCGTCCTTCATGACGAAGTAGTCCGTGTAGACCGCCTTGGCACGCAGCTTCTCGCCGATGCCGAGGGCATCGCAGGCGGCGAATGCGTTGGGCGCCAGCTGGATGCCGGCTCCGATCTCGCCCAGCTCCGGCGCCTGCTCGAGCACCTGCACGTGGAAGCCGCGACGCACCAGCGCGAGCGCCGCGGCGAGGCCTCCGATGCCGCCGCCGGCCACCAGCACCGGCATGGTTTGATTGCTCATCGAGGGTTTCCGTTCATTCCGGTTGCAGCTTGAGCGTGTCGAGCACCCGTTGCCAGGTGCGGCGGTCGTCCTCGATGTAGCGGGCCAGTTGTTCGGGCGTTCCCGGCCGGTTGTACGTGCCCAGCTCCTGGGACTTGGCGACCACGTCCGGCATCAGCAGCACCTCGGCCATGTCCTTGTTCATCCTGGCGACGATCGCCGGGTCCATGCCCTTCTTCGAGATCACAGCGAACCAGCCGTAGGCGACTGCGCCGGGCACGGTGTCCTTGGCCAGCGGGAACTTCTCGAGCCCGGGTTCGACCCGGTCCGACATGGAAGCCAGGACGCGCAGCTTGCCGCCCTGCACGCTGCCCGCGATCACGTTGTAGCCGTCGACCAGCATCTTGGTCTGGCCGCCCATGGTCCCGGTCATGGCCTGGGCGCCGCCAGGGTAGTGCACGGAAAGGAACTCGACGCCCGCCTGCATGCCGAGCAGCGTCGCCGTCAAATGCGGAACCGTTCCCCGCCCCACGTCCGCGACCTCGATGCTTTTCGGGGCGGCCTTTGCCGCGGCGATGACGTCCGACAGGCGCTTGTACGGGGAGTCGGTCGGCACGGCCAGCATCATGGGAAGCACGGCAACCAGCGTGATCGGCTGGAAGTCGCGCTGGAAGTCGTAGGTGACGCCCTTGATCAGGCTGGGCGCCAGCGAAATGGCGGAGCCCTGGACAAAGCCGAACACCGTGCCGTCGGCGGGGGCGGCGAGGATCGTGTTCATGCCGATCACGCCACTGCCCCCCGGCTTGTTGTCGACGATGACCGACTGGCCCCAGCGCTGGCTCAGCTTGACCCCGATGAACCGGATCAGGACGTCCGGCGCGGCGCCCGCGGGGAAGGGCACGACGAAGCGCACCGGTCCCTTGGGCCACGTGGCGGCGGCTGGTTGCGCCTGCGCGCTGGCGCCCAGCGCGACTGCGACGGCGGCCAGGATGGCCGCGCGGCGACGGAGGAAGTTCTTCATGGTTCGTCTCCTTGGATTTTTCTGGGGGAGCGCCTATGCGCGTGCGATGTCGACGTCGATGCGGCCGAGCCCGCTGATTTCGCCGGTCATCCTGTCGCCAGCGAAAACCTGGGACACGCCCTCGGGCGTGCCCGTCATCAGCAGGTCGCCGGGGTGGAGCGTGTAATAGGAAGACGCCATCGCGATCAGGCCTGGCAGGTCGATCACGAGATCGCGGGTGTTGGCCTTCTGGCGCACTTCTCCGTTCACCTGCATCAGCAGGTCGAGATTGCCCACCTCGATCTCGTCGGCCGTCGTGAGCCAGGGACCCAGCACCGTGTAGCCGTCCGGCGATTTGCGCATGCTGCGCTCCTCGGGGCCACGCACCGTCATGTCGAGGCCGATGCAGTAGCCGGCCACGTGCGACATGGCGTCGGCCGCGCGAATGTGCTTGCCGACCTTGCCGATGACGGCCACCAGTTCCAGCTCGTGGTCGTTGCGCCGGTCGGGCTTGGCGATCGTCAGCGTCGCGGAGGGACCCGCGATCGAGCTCGTGGCCTTCAGGAACAGCCCCACGCGTTCGATCTCGCCGACCTGGTTCTGGTGGTGGATCGCCGCATCCTGGCGGGCTTCCTGCAGGTGCTTGAGGTAGTTGACGGGGGCGGCGATCACCTTGCCCGGGTTCGCGACCGGGCTCAGCAGGCGGACATCGGCGATGCGATGTCGCGCCAGCCCCGCGCGGTTCGCCGACAGTTCCTCGACCTTCGCGCGGACCGCCGGCAGGTGCGCGACCAGCAGGTCGTGCTGCGGCAGCGGGTAGGTGCAGGAGGGCAGGACGCCGAGCGCGGCGCTCACGTCGAGGATGCCGTCGCCTTCGACCAGGCCGAGGCGGTCGTCGTTGAATCTACAGAGTCGCATGGGAATGTCTCTCGTTCTGAACCCGGCGACTGTAGGAGCGCTAGTAGCATCGCAACAATGGAAAAAGCTTCATTCGGTGCATCGAAAAAATTGATACCGGGTGGACCCGCCGGCCTGGACCTGCGCCACTTGCGGATCTTTCTCTCGGTCCTCGAAACCCGCAACGTGACGCGCGCGGCGGAAGCAGTCGGACTGAGCCAGTCCTCCGTCAGCGTCGTGCTGGGGCAGCTGCGCGAGTACTACGGAGACCCGCTGTTCGTGCGCACCTCCGAAGGCATGCGACCGACCACCCGCGCCGAGCAGCTGTCGCCGCTCGTCCGGCAGGGTTTGCGGCTGCTGGAGCAAGGCCTGGAGCGCAACGCGGAGTTCAATCCCCGCGAGATCACCCGAAGCTTCCGGATCTGCATGACGGACGTCGGTCAGATGACCATGCTGCCGCTGTTCCTCGCGCGCCTGCTCGAGGTGGCGCCCAACGTCGGCATCGAGGTCGGCAACATCACGCACGACACGCCGCGGCAGCTCGAAAGCGGCGAGGCGGACCTGGCCATGGGCTTCACCGAGCACATCCGCGCGGGGTTCTACCGGCAGCGGCTGTTCGACGAGGGCTTCGCCTGCATCGCGGCAGCCGACCACCCTCGCATCGGCAATCGCATTTCGCTCGCCCGGCTGCAGGAGGAAAGGCATGTGCAGGTCCTGCTGTCGGCGACCGCGCACACCATCGTCGACAGGATGCTGGAGCGGCGGCGGGTGCGCCGCGTCTTCGCGGCGAAGGTGTCCAGCTTCCTCGGCTTGGGGCAGATCGTCGCCCGCTCGGAGCTGCTGGCGATCCTGCCCAGCCGGCTCGCCGGGATCTTCGCGGCAGACGGGCACGTGAAGATCGTTTCACTCCCGCTGAAGCTGCCCACGTACGCGGTCAACCAGTACTGGCACGACCGCTACCACCGCGATCCCGGCAACCTCTGGCTGCGCTCGGTGGCCTACGAGATTGCCACCAGTCTCGCGCGCGAGGGCGGGTGACGCTCAGGCGTGCCGGGGCTGCGCCATCCCCTGGTTCCCGCCGTGCGCGAGCGCCGTCGCCTCCACTTCCAGCGCGCACCCGTAGTGCAGCGTCGGCACCGGCACCACGGCACGGGCCGGCCGGGCGTCTGCGGCCCATTGCGCATAGATCGCGTTGAACGCCGGCCACTGCCCGATGTCGGTGATGTACACGCGCACCTGCAGCAGCCGTTCAATCGAGCTGCCGGCGCCCTGCAGCGCCGCCGCGACGTTGGCCAGCACCTGCTTGGCCTGCACCTCGAACGGCGCCTCGTTCAGCACGGTGCCGTCGGCCGCCACCGGCAGCTGGCCGGAGACGAACACGAGGCCGGCACCGCGCGTGGCGTGGCTGTAGTGGCCGCGCGGTGCGGCCATGCCGTCCGGCGCCGCGATGGCGTGGATGTCCTTGCCCATGCTGTCGCTCCTCATTCTGCGGCAGCGGGCGCCACCTGCGCGCCGTCGATGCCATGGCGCTTGAGCGCGCGGGCCACGAAGCCGTCGGCCTTCATGTCCTCGATGAACTGCCGCACGATGGCCAACGCCGCGTCGCCGCGGTCCGCCGGTACGCCCATGGCCTGCTGGATGACCATGAAGTTGCCGGGCAGCAGGCGCAGGCCGCCGATGCGCGCACTGTCGGCCAGCAGTTGCTGGCGCACGCCCGCGGCCACGTCGGCCCCGCTGCGCAGGAATTCGTCCACCACCGTCGGCGAGGTCGCCGCCCGCACGATGGTCGCCTGCTTCAGTTCGCGCGAGAGGTACAGGTCGTAGGCGCTGCCCTTGCCGACCACCACGCGCCGGCCCGCCACGTCGACTTGCTCCATCGCCTGCAGCGGCGAGGCGTCCTTCACCAGGTACGCACCCTGGATCAGCACGTAGGGCGGAGTGAAGCGCAGTTGCGCCGCCCGCGCCGGATCGAGCGCGAAGAAGCCGAGGTCGGCCTCGCCGCGGGCCACGCAGTCGACCGACTTGCCGGCGCTGTCGAACACCACCGGCTCCAGCGCCAGCCCGAGCCGGCCGGCCAGCGCGCGGGCCAGGTCGACCGAGACGCCGCGTGGCTCGCTGTCGGGCGTGGCGCGCGAGGCCAGCACCGGGTTGCCCAGGTTGATCGAAGCGCGCAGCACGCCCTTGGGGGCGAGCTGCTTCACGAGGTCCGCATCCATGTCGTTGTCTCCCTGTCCAGCTCCTGGCATACAGTTCCGCCATGCCCAGAGCACTGCCACCACTCAGCGCGCTGCTGGCCTTCGAAGCCACGGCGCGCCACCAGAGCTTCACCCGCGCGGCCACAGAGCTCAAGCTGACGCAGACGGCCATCAGCCATCGCATCAAGGAGCTCGAAAGCCTGCTGTCGGTGCAGCTTTTCACCCGCAAGCAGAACACCACCCGCCTCACCGACGAGGGCCGCACCTACCTGGAGTGCATACGGCCGGCGCTGGCGCAGATCGCGGCCGCTACGGAGAGCGTTGCCTCCGTGCACGACAGCCGCCTGACCATCGCCTGCCTCAACGCCTTCGCGGCGAAATGCCTCACTCCCGCGCTGCGCCACTTTCGCCAGCTTCATCCGCAGTTCGAATTGCGCCTGACGCCGCTGGCGCCGACCGACCGGCTCGAACAGCGCGAGTTCGACGTCGCCATCTGGCACGGGGTCGACCACTGGCACGACTTCGATGCCGAGCGCATCGCCGACGAAGAGATCTTCCCGGTCTGCGTGCCTGAATTGCTGGCCGGCGGGCCGCCGCTGCGCGTGCCCGCCGACCTGAAGCAGTATCCGATCGTGCGTACCGTCTCGCCGATCATCACCGACGACTGGCCGGTGTGGCTGCAGCAGGCCGGCGCCGATGCCGACGCCTTCGGCAGCGAGATCTACTGCGAGACGCTGTCGTTCTCGATGAACGCGATCCTGGAAGGGCTGGGCCTGGGCATCGGCCGTTCGCTGCTGGTGCGCGACGACCTCGCGTCGGGGCGCCTGGTGGCGCCGTTCGAGCTGCGCTGCCCGTCGCCGGCCGGCTACCAGGTGCTGAGCCGGCCCGAGCGCTCGGCGCTGCCGAAAGTGCGCCTGTTCAAGCAGTGGTTGCTGGCGCACTTCGCCCGGCCCTGACCGCGCTCATTCGGCGCGGATCTTGCCCACCTGGACCACTTCCTTGTAGCGCGCCGCATCCTTGCGGATGCGCTCGGCGAAGGCGGCGGGCGACATGCCGCCCACTTCGGCTCCGGCGTCGGCGAAGCGCTTCTTCACGTCCGGCTCGGCGAGGATCTTCGAGACTTCCGCATGCAGCTTGGCCAGGACGTCGGCCGGGACGCCCTTGGGCGCGAACAGGCCGACCCAGTTGGAGGCATCGACGTTCTTCACGCCGGCTTCGTTGGCGGTCGCCCAGTCCTTGTTGTAGGCGGCGCGCTTGGCAGTCGTCAGGCCCAGCACCTTGACGCGGCCCGACTGCACGTGCGGCATCACGGCCGGAATGGCCACCACGCCCAGCGGCACTTCTCCGGAAGCGACAGCGGCCACGGCCGGGGCGCCGCCCTTGTAGGGCACGTGCATCAGCTTGGCGCCCGACTCCATCGAGAACCATTCGCCGGCCAGGTGGTTGACGCTGCCGTTGCCGGGCGACGAGAAGGCGAGCTTGCCCGGGTCCTTCTTGGCGGCGGCCACCAGTTCCTGGATGTTGTTGTAAGGCTCCTTGGCGCCGGCCACCAGCAGCATGGGCGTGTCGCTGATCATGGTGATGGGGGCGAAGTCGCGGTCGAGGTCGTAAGGCACGTTCGGGAACAGCGCCGGGTTGACGGCGAATTCGCCCGAATGCGCGCACAGCAAGGTGTAGCCATCGGCAGCGGCCTTGGCGGCATGCGTCACGGCGATGAAGCCGTTGCCACCCGGCTTGTTCTCCACGATGAAGTTCCAGCCGAGGCGCTCGGTCATCTTCTGCGTCAGGATGCGGGCGGTGACGTCCACCACGCCGCCGGGCGCGAAGGGCACGATCACGCGGATCGGGCGCGACGGGAAGTCCTGCGCCAGTGCGGCGCCGGCCAGGAAAGGCTGGGCCAGCAACGCGGCTCCGGCCGCCACCAGCGTGCGGCGCGAAAGGTTTGCGTTCTTCATCTCTTCTCCTTGGTGTTGCTCTGGGCGGCCGTTGCGGCTCGGGTCCGGATGCTGGTCGATCCGCCGAGCGCGGTCAAACGAGTAATTTCGCTATCGGTCATCAAAACCCCTCATGACGGCCCGCGGGCTGCCCCGGGGCCGCGGGAGGGTCATGAACGGTTTTCATCGCGGCCACGCAAATTTCTCGTTGGACGCGCCGCCCGGCGGGGCCAACAATCCGCCGCTTATGACCAATGACGGAACCACGGCCACGCTGCTCGCGAGCGACGGCAACACCATCGCGTTCGGCGTGCGCCGGGCCACCCCCGACGCGCCGGTGATCGCACTCGTGCATTCGCTTGGCATGGACCACCGCTTCTGGGGCCCGGTCGCGCAGCGGCTCGCAGGCCGCGCCACGGTGGTGGCCATCGACGCCCGCGGCCATGGCCGCTCCGCCCGCGGCGAGACGCCTTACACCGCCGAGCGCATGGCCGGCGACCTGCGCGACGTGCTGGACCACCTGAAGGTGCAGCGCGCCATCGTCGGCGGAGCCTCGATGGGCGGCTGCGTGGCACTGCAGTTCGCCGGCAGCTACCCGGAGCGCACCTCGGGGCTGGCGCTGATCGACACCACCGCCTGGTACGGCCCGACGGCGCCCAAAGACTGGGAAGACCGCGCAATGAAAGCCGTGGCCCATGGCATGGGCTCGCTCGTGGACTTCCAGAAGACCCGCTGGTTCAGCGATGCCTTCCGCGCGGCCCGGCCCGACGTCGTGCAGGAGTGCATCGACATCTTCCTGTCCAACGACCTTGAAGCCTACGTCGCCACCTGCCGCATGCTGGGTGCGTTCGACGCCCGCTCGCTGTTGCCGGGCATCCGCGTGCCGACGCTGGTGCTGGTGGGCGACGAAGACTACGCGGCACCGGTGGCGATGGCGCAGGCCATGCACGACGGCATCGCCGGCTCACGGCTGGACGTGATCCAGGGCGCCCGCCACCTGACCCCGCTGGAAGTGCCGGACCGCGTGGCGGCCGGCCTGCTCGAACTCTGCGCCCAGGTGAAGCCATGACCCCCTTCGAATTCCTGCTGCCCTACTCGCTGGAAGAAGCGCTCTCGCTGCTCGATCCGGAAGACCCCGGCATCCGTCCGGTGGGCGGCGGCACCGCCGTGATGCTGATGATGAAGGCCGGCGTGCTGCGGCCGACGCGGCTGGTCAGCCTGCAGAAGATCGGCGATCGCCATTCGGGGATCAGCGTCAATCGCGATGGCGAACTGGTGATCGGTGGCCTGGCCAGGCTGGCGGACATCGAGCGCGACGCCTCCGTGCGCGCCACGTGGCCCTTGCTGGCGCAGGCACTGCGCGGCGTCGCCAACCCGCGGGTGCGCGCCGTCGCCACGCTGGGCGGCAACATCAGCCACGCCGACCCGCACCTGGACATGCCGCCGGTGCTGGCCGCGCTCGGCGCCCGCGTCGTCATCACCGGGCCCAGGGGTGCGCGCATGGTGAACGCCGAAGACTTCTGCACCGGCTACTACGAAACCGTGGTCAGGCGCGACGAACTCGTCACCGAGATCTTCGTGCCGCCGCAGGCCGGCCCCGGCGCCTACCTGAAGATGACCACGCGCGCGGCCCATGACTGGCCCGCGCTCGGCATCGCCGTGGTGCTGAAGATGGCGGGCGAACAGGTGCAGCACGCCAGCGTGTTCACCGGCGCCGCCACCGACAGGCCCACGCGGCTGCGCCAGGCGCAGTCCGTGCTGGAGCAGCGCGGCGCGGGCGAAGCCGGCGTGCGCGCCGCTGCCGAAGCCGCAGTGGCCGAAGCCCCGCTGGTGGGCGACGCCCACGGCTCGGCCGCGTACAAGAGTCAGTTGCTGAAGGTCGGCCTGCCGCGGGCGATCGAGGGCGCGCTGCGCCGCAGCCGGAGCCACGCATGAACGTCACGAACAATTCCCAGCCCCAGGTGGGCCGGCGCATCGACCGGCTCGAGTCGCGCTCCAAGGTCACCGGCACCGCCGACTACACGCACAACGTCGAACTGCCGCGGATGCTGCACGCCAAGGTCGTGCGCAGCGCGCATGCGCACGCGCGCATCCTGTCGATCGACACCGCTGGCGCCGCGGCGCACCCCGGCGTGTTCAAGGTCGTGACTGCCAGGGACGTGATGAAGGTCATCCCCGACCCGCACTACGGCCCAGCCTTCCACGACCAGCCGATCCTGGCCATCGAGAAGGTGCGCCACATCGGCGAGCCGGTGGCCGTCGTGCTGGCCGAAGACTGGCACGTCGCCGAGGCCGCCGCAGGCCTGGTGAACGTGGAATACGAGGTGCTGCCCGCCGTGTTCGACGAAGTGCAGGCCGCCAGCAGCACCGACGTGCTCGTGCACGACGTGCTGCGCCCCGCCGGCACCTTCCCGGACCTGAAGCACCTGGCGGGCCGCAAGGGCACCAACGTCGCCCTCGACTACCGGCTGCGCCACGGCAACGTGGAGCAGGCGTTCGCCACCGCGCACCGCGTGTTCGACCACACCTTCCGCACGCAGCAGGTGATGCACGTTCCGCTGGAGCCCATGATCTCCATCGCCGAGCCGCACGACGGCCGGATGATCATCCACACGGCGTCGCAGAGTCCTTCCTTCGTGCGGCTGGAAATCGCGCGCCTGCTGGGCTGGCCCGAGAACCGGGTGCAGGTGAAGACCCGCCTGCTCGGCGGCGGCTTCGGCGCCAAGCTGTACATCAAGCTCGAGGCGCTGGCGGTGGCGATGGCGCTGATCGCGCGGCGGCCAGTGCGCTACGCGCTGACGATGGAAGAGCAGTTCTACACCACGACCAAGCACGCCACGACGTTCCGCATCCGCAGCGCGGTCGACGCGAGCGGCCGCATCACCGGCCGCCACTGCGAGGTGTACTGGAACGGCGGCGCCTACGCCGACATCGGTCCGCGCGTCACGCAGAAATCCGGCTTCACGGCCGGCGGCCCCTACGACATCGCCAACCTCGACATCGACTCGTACCAGGTCTACACCAACTTGCCGCCGGCCGGCGCCTTCCGCGGCTTCGGCATCACCCAGCTGGTGTGGGGCTACGAGTCGCAGGCCGACTTGATCGCGCGCGAACTGGGCATGGACCCGATCGCATTCCGCCGCCTCAACCTGCTGGAAAACGGCCGCCTGCACGGCACCGGCACCGTGCTCAAGGACGCCGGGCTGTCGCTCGTGCTGGAGCGCGTGGCGAGCCGCATGAAGTGGGACCAGCCCATCGAGCGCGGCACCGGCACCTTGCGCCGCGGCCGCGGCGTCGGCCTGGGCTTCAAGGCGATGGTAGCGCCGACCACGTCCGTCGCCACCATCCACCTGGCCGGCGACGGCAGCTGCACGCTGTTGATCAGCACGGTGGACATGGGGCAGGGCTCCGACACCGCGATGGCGATGCTGGCGGCCGACGTGCTGGGCCTGCGCACGGAAGACATCCGCGTCGTGCATCCGGACACCGACGCCACGCCGTACGACATGGCGACGCTCGGTTCGCGCTCGACCTTCTCGATGGGCAACGCGGTCAAGCTGGCCGCGCAGGACCTGCTGGAGAAGCTGCGCGGCCTGTCGGCGGAAGTCGGCGTGCCGTTCGAAGGCGCGGCCAGCGTGTCGACCATGCTGAAGAAGAAGTTCGGCATGCAGGCCGGCACGGTGGTCGGCACCGGCAGCTTCATCCCGTCCTACCAGTCGCCCGACGCCGACGGCCGCTCGCCCGACATCACGCCGAACTGGATGGTGGGCGGCACCGGCGTCGAAGTGGAGGTCGACACCGAAACCGGCGCCTTCCACATCGTGCGCATGGAGAACGTCGTCGACTGCGGCACGCCGCTGAACCCGAAGGTGGTGGAGACCCAGATCACCGGCGCCGCGATCCAGCAGCTGGGCGCCACCTTCCTCGAGAAGATGGAGTTCGACGCCGAAGGCCAGCTGCGCAACGCGTCGTTCTCCGAATACAAGATCCCCGGCTTTCTCGACCTGCCCGAGGAGATCGGCTGTGCGGCCGTCGAGTCGCAGCAGGCCACCGGGCCCTACGGCGCCAAGGGCATCGGCGAGAGCGGCTGCTTCGGCGTCGCCTCGGCGGTGGCCGAAGCCATCCACGACGCCGTCGGCGTGCGCATCCAGTCGCTGCCGATCACGCCCGAGGCGGTGTTCCGCGCCCTGGCGCAGCAGCGCGGCACGCCGCTCGCGAATTGAGAACCGACACACCATGAGCACGACCAGTACCCTCATCCAGTTCCGCCTGAACGGCGAACCCGTCGCCCGCCAGGTCGAGGCCTACCACACGCTGGTGGAGGTGGTCCGCGGCTGCGGCCTGCACGGCGCCCGCGAAAGCTGCGGCCAGGGCCTGTGCGGCTGCTGCACCGTCGTCGTCGATGGCCAGGCCGTCACCGGCTGCATCTATCCGGCCATGCACGCGGATGGCGCCGACGTGGCGACCATCGAAGGCGTGGAGAAGGACGGCGAACTCGACCCGGTGCAGCAGGCCTTCATCGATGCGGGCGCGTTCCAGTGCGGCTTCTGCACGCCTGGCTTCATCCTGATGGCGCGCCAGTTGCTGGCGCAGAACCCCGACCCGAGCGAGCACGAGATCCGCCATTTCCTGGCCGGCAACCTGTGCCGCTGCGGCGCCTATCCCGAGATCCTGAAGGCCGTGAAGCTGGCCGGCGAGCGCATGCGCAGCAGGGCCTGACAGAAAGAACAACGATGGACATCCAAGGCGAAAGAATCCTGGCCGTACCCCGCGCCGAAGCCTGGCGTGCACTGAACGACCCTGCCGTGCTCCAGCGCTGTCTGCCTGGCTGCGACACCTTCGAGCCCGACGGCGAGAACCGGTACCGCGTCGCCATGCAGGCTTCGGTCGGTCCCGTGCGGGCCCGCTTTGCCGGCAAGCTGCAACTGCGCGACGTCGTCCCGCCTGCCTCCTATGCCCTGGCCTTCGAAGGCTCCGGTGGGGTCGCGGGCTTCGGCAAGGGCAGCGCGCAGGTCACGCTGGACGACGTGAGCGAAGGCACGCGGCTGCGCTATGTGGCGAAGGCGCAGGTCGGCGGCCGGCTGGCCCAGGTCGGGGCGCGCCTGATCGATGGCGTGACAAAGCGCATGGCCGATGACTTCTTCGCCCGCTTCGTCAACGAGCTCGCCGTCGCCACGCCCGCACGGCCCGAACCCGTCGCAACGGGGGGCAGCCAGCCGACGGGCAACGCGGCCCACGCGATGGAGGTCGCAAGCCCGCCCGCCGGGCTTGCGGTCCCAGCCGCGCGAACCTCGCGCGACGCCACCCAGATCGCCGTCATCGCGGCGGCGGTAGCTGCCACCGCGGCAGCCGTTGCGGTGCTGGCCGCCGTCGTCGCCATGGGGGCGGCCGGCTGAGCCTTTCCGGGGAGCGAACCGTCGCTCGCGCGGCGGACGCGGAAGAAGGCGCACTTGCCGCCGGCCTGCGGGGGCGGCGGCCCCTGCGCTAAAATCGACCCACCTCAAGGAGCGCTGCAGCGGTCGGACGACCGTCAGGCTTGAGATGGTCCCAACCGCGCTCACCCGTCCCCAACGAGGTGAGTGATGCAGCGCGAAGAAGTCCCCCCCATGAAGCTCTCCGGCCTGGAGCCCGTCTCCATCGGCCCGGGAACGCTGTTCGTCAACATCGGCGAGCGCACCAACGTCACCGGCTCCAAGGCCTTCGCCCGCATGATCCTGGCCGGCCAGTTCGAGCAGGCCCTGGCCGTGGCGCGCCAGCAGGTCGAGAACGGCGCCCAGGTGATCGACGTGAACATGGATGAAGCCATGCTGGACAGCAAGGCCGCCATGGTGCGCTTCCTGAACCTGATCGCCAGCGAGCCCGACATCGCCCGCGTCCCGGTGATGATCGACTCGTCCAAGTGGGAGGTGATCGAGGCCGGCCTGCGCTGCATCCAGGGCAAGGGCATCGTCAACTCGATCTCCATGAAGGAGGGGGTGGACGAGTTCAAGCGCCAGGCCACGCTGGTGCGGCGCTACGGCGCCGCCGCCGTGGTGATGGCCTTCGACGAGAAGGGCCAGGCCGACACCTATGCGCGCAAGA
Source organism: Pseudomonadota bacterium (assembly GCA_023436025.1). Taxonomy (GTDB): domain Bacteria; phylum Pseudomonadota; class Gammaproteobacteria; order Burkholderiales; family Burkholderiaceae_C; genus Ramlibacter. The sequence continues at coordinate 16,893 of JAEZKX010000057.1, forward strand.
TCGAGATCTGCGAGCGGGCCTACCGCATCCTGGTGGACGAGGTCGGCTTCCCGCCCGAGGACATCATCTTCGACCCCAACATCTTCGCCATCGCCACCGGCATCGAGGAACACGACAACTACGCGGTGGACTACATCGAGGCGACCCGCTGGATCAAGCAGAACCTGCCGGGCGCCAAGGTCTCCGGCGGCGTCTCCAACGTGAGCTTCTCCTTCCGCGGCAACGACCCGGTGCGCGAGGCCATCCATACCGTCTTCCTCTACCACGCCATCCGGGCCGGCCTGGACATGGGCATCGTCAACGCCGGCATGGTGGGCGTGTACGACGAGG